>NZ_JBNGOX010000006.1:0-174771 GCF_050589785.1 Carboxylicivirga caseinilyticus
GCCTCCCTTTTAGGGGAGGTTTGGTGGGGTATAATGAAAGTAAAGTTACAATTTGAAAGATTCCTTATTTGCAGAATCACTTTTTGGACACCCTCATTTTTGTATCTGTATCCAAAGAAAGGGTTATTCTTCTTCGGATGGTTCGTTTTTCTTTTTTAAGCGTTTGGCATCTTTTAAAGCCTTATGGATCATCCACTCTAATTGCCCGTTTACACTTCTAAATTCATCTGCTGCCCATTTTTCAATCTGCTCAAATGTTTCAGGATCTACTCTTAATACAAAGGTCTTCTTTTTTGCCATATATAATTATGAATGTAGTGTGCCTGTATTGATTACAGGAGTTGCTTCTTTATCTCCACAAAGTACAACCATCAGGTTGCTCACCATGGAAGCTTTTTTATCTTCATCAAAATCTACAATGTTATCGTTTGCCAGTTGGGTTAAAGCATCCTCTACCATACCAACAGCGCCTTCAACAATTTTCTTACGTGCAGCCACAATTGCAACAGCTTGTTGTCGTTTTAGCATCGAACTCGCAATTTCAGGAGCATATGCAAGATAACCAATCCGGGCTTCCATCACCTCTATACCTGCAATTGCCAGACGTTCTGTAATTTCGTTTTCCAGAGCTTCGTTCACTTCATCCATACCTGAGCGTAATGTTATATCAGCCTGTTCATCATCAAAATTGTCGTAAGGATAAGAACCAGCAAGTTTTCGAACAGCAGCATCTGTCTGAACTCTTACAAATTCTTCGTATTGATCTACTTCAAATGCTGCTTTGTAGGTGTTTTTCACTCGCCAAACCAAAATAACATTGATCAGGATCGGATTTCCGATTTTGTCATTGACTTTCACTCTTTCACTGTCGAAATTTCGAGCACGAAGCGAAATGCGTTGTTTGGTTAGAAACGGATTGGCCCAGAAAAACCCATTGTCTTTTACAGTGCCCTTATAAGCTCCAAATAGGACAAGGACTTTTGAGCCATTCGGGTTTACAATAAAAAATCCCTTGATGATAAAAATTATTGGAAGTAGTAAAATAAGCGCATAAAGCCTTTCTCCAACTAAACCAACTATCAATACAGCTATGAGGATAAACAGAATGACCAACATTGTGTATCCACTCGTTGCATTTACAATCTTTTCGTTTTTCATAGTGATATTAATTTGATATCACTATATTATCACTTTATTTTTATTTATTCAAATTTTGTAGCAAAAAAATACCCGGGATGATTCCCGGGCATGATAAATAAAAATTAATGATATTATTATTTTTTCATTTTCACAGGCTTTGATTTATCTGGTAGGATAAGATTTAGAATTACTCCAGATAACGAGGCTAAACCAATGCCGGCAAGAGAAAAATTACCAATGTTAATGACGGCACCACCAATTCCAATGGTTAAAATGATAGATACAATTACCTGATTTCGGGTAGAAGATAATTTAGCTTTGGATTCGACCAGGGTTCGTATGCCAACGCTGGCAATCATACCAAAAAGTAAAAGCATAATACCACCCAATACGGCCGATGGTATTGACTTAAGAAAGCCGCTAACCTTACCAACCAATGAGAATACAATTGCTGTGATAGCAGCAATACGTAAAACTCTTGGATTAGTAATTTTTGTTAAACTGATTGCACCAGTTACTTCAGAATAAGTAGTATTAGGAACACTTCCCATCAATGCTGCTAATGAAGTTGCAATTCCATCACCCAGCATGGTTCGGTGCAGTCCTGGTTTTTTAATGAAATTCTTTTCAGCCACAGCTCCAATGGCATACATGTCACCTACATGCTCGATTAATGGAGCTATGGCAACTGGAGTCATATAGATAATAGCTTTCCAGCTCCATTCAGGTGCTGTAAAAGGAGGCAATGAAAACCAGGCTGCGTCTTTGATTGGAGTAAAATCAATTTTGCCCAGTATCAATGCTAGAATGTATCCAACAAGAATTCCCATAAATATAGGAATCAGTTTAATCAGTCCTTTTGTGTAAATAACAATGGCAATGGCCGTTAGTAAAGAAACAATAGCCAGTGTCCAATCACTTTTTGCCATTTTAACAGCTTCGGGAGCAAGTGAGAGACCAATTACCATTATTACAGGTCCTACTACCACAGAAGGAAAGATGCGCTCAATAAACCCGATACCCCATAATTTAATCAGGCCGGAAACAATCATGTAAACGATACCTACAGCAATTAATCCGGATAACGTTCCTGCCAGACCAAATTGTTTTGTTGCTTCTACAATAGGTGCAATAAAGGCAAAACTACTTCCCAGAAATACAGGCACTTGTCCTTTAGTGACTAAATGAAATAATAAAGTGCCGATACCTGCAGATAGCAGAGCAATTGATGGGTCGATACCAACAAGAAGTGGAACCAGAACGGTAGCGCCAAAGGCTACAAATAGAAATTGAATTCCAATAATTATTTGACGCGGCAATGGCATCGAATCAGATTTTTTATTCATTGATTGGCGATTTGTATTAGTTAGAATTGGTTCAAAGATAGAATTGTGTATTTGATTCTCAAAATGAAAGAAAACGTAATGGTTGGCAATGTAATGTAGTTTGTGCAAATTATTTAAAAATGCTAGGTTTGTTATAAACAAATAGTTTATGCAGAAATCCCTCACAAATCCAAATGCTGGCTTTGGTTCAGTGGCCGTTTTTATGACAGCCATCTCAACGATCCTTGGAGCAATATTGTTTTTACGATTTGGATATGCTGTAGCACATGTTGGATTAGGCGGGGTGATTGGTATCATTGTTATTGGACATATTGTAACGGTACCAACCGCATTGGCAGTAGCTGAAATTGCAACAAATCAGCGTGTGCAGGGTGGAGGGGCTTACTTTATTATTTCCCGGTCTTTTGGATTGAACATAGGTGGTGCAATTGGTTTTGCTTTGTTTTTATCACAAGCAATAAGTGTAGCTTTCTATATAATTGCTTTCGGAGAAGCTTTTGAACCCCTTCTGGCATACATGTCGGAACAACTGAACCTGCATATGGATGTCGTTGTTTTGAAGCGAATTATTACTCTTGTGGTAATGACGATCCTTGCCTTGATAGCTGTTCTGAGGGGTGCTAATATTGGAATGAAAGCTTTATACGGAGTGGTGGCATTATTATTTGTCTCAATTGCCATGTTTTTATTGGGTGATCCAATAGATGGCAACCAACCACTAACACTAAATGAAACCATAAAGGAACATGATTCCTTCTTTTATGTATTTACCATTGTGTTTCCTGCATTCACCGGTATGGCTGCCGGCTTGGGACTATCGGGAGATTTAAAGAATCCTAAAAAATCGATTCCAAGAGGGACGCTGTTAGCCACCTTGGTTGGTATGTTGGTATATATTGCTGTTGCAGTCAAACTCGCCGTGTCAGCCTCTGTTGAAGATCTTGCTTCTGATCAGTTAATAATGTCTCGTATTGCTATTTGGGAGCCTATCATTCCTATTGGGCTTGCAGCAGCTTCTCTATCATCAGCTATTGGGTCAATGTTGGTTGCACCACGCACTTTACAGGCCATTGGTTATGATTCAATCATGCCCTTTAGTAATTTCAATAATTGGATTGCACGTGGTCGTAAGGAAGATAATGAACCTATTAATGGTAGCCTTATTACAATCATCATTGCCTATTTTTTTATTGTAATTGGAGATGTGGATTTTGTCGCCAAAATTATTTCCATGTTTTTTATGGCAACCTATGGTGCAATTTGTCTGATTTCATTCCTGGAGCATTTTGCAGCCGATCCTTCCTATCGGCCTACTTTTAAATATAACCGTTGGATCTTTTCATTGATTGGAGCACTTCTCTCGTTTTGGTTGATGTTTAAAATGAATTGGGCCTATGCTGCTTTGTCATCTTTAATAATGGCTGTAATCTATCATCTTATTACAATTGCCCGGCCTGAAAAACAAGGATTGGAAAAGCTTTTTAAAGGAGTTGTTTTTCAATTGAGCCGACAAATTCAGATTTTTGTTCAGCGAGCCAATAAAGAAGAAGAGCAATCGCATTGGCGACCATTTGCCATTTGTGTAACAGAAGACTCATTTAAACGGCAGGCGGCTTTTGATATGCTACGATGGATTTGCTATAAGCATGGATTCGGAACGTATATTCATTTTATCAAAGGCTTTTTGAATAAAGAGACACATCATGAATCACAGGAAGTTTTATCCAGATTAATAAAACAATCTGAAGGAAGTAAAAGCAGACTTTATCTTGATACCATTATCAGCCCTTCATACACTTCGGCGATTGCACAGGTTATACAGCTTTCAGGTATCAGTGGAAAAGGAAATAACCTGATCTTGTTCGAATTTTCACGATCAAATCCTGAAACACTTAAAGATGCCCTGGACAATTATCATTTATACCAGGCCACAGGCTTTGATGTATGTATGCTGAATTCATCTTACAAGGGATTTGGTTATCGTCGCGAAATTCATGTTTGGATTACGGCTAAAGATTTTAGAAATGCCAACCTGATGATCCTACTGGCATATATCATCTCGGGTCATCCCGACTGGCATAATGCGGTCATCAAGATTTTTGCTACCTTTCCGCAGAATCAGGTTGAAAAACAACGTGCGCGATTATTGGAATTGATACAAGGTGGACGATTGCCTATATCCCCAACAAATGTTTGTTTCATTCCTTTAGCCGATAATCAAACCATTCAGGAGGCGATTGTTAAAAACAGTGCTGATGCAGATTTAACAGTTGCCGGTTTTACTCCTGATCAGGTTACTAATGATCAGAGTTGGTTGGTTGATTATGGTGACTTAGGTAATGTATTGTTTGTTAATACCTTTAATAAAAAAGATATCAAATAGCCTAACATTTCATTTCTGCAAAAAAATGAAGAAGAAGAAAGAGTCAGATTTGGATTTTATGGATAAGTTTGAAAACTTCTGTAAAAGCCGGTCATCAGTAATTTTAATGGTTATTTTAGCTATTTTCTCGCTCATGTCATTCCTGTTATTTAGCCTGCGTGTGAGCATTGGTGGAGATGATAGTACCTACATTATCAGGGCAGTAAATTTTTTAAATGAAGGATCCTATCCTTCCTTTCAAGGTCCGGTATATCCTCTGTTCTTATCATTATTCATTAGTGTTTTTGGTGTTAAACTGGGATTACTAAAGTTAACGTCTTTTGCCTTGATGTTGACTTCAATGATAGGCTTTTATAAAGTGTTTAAAGAAAGAATACCCTATTGGTTGGTGTTTTCAACAATGTTGCTGTTGAGTGCCAGCAGTTATTTTATCTTTTTCACAAGCCAGACCTACAGTGAAGCTTTGTTTATGGCTTTACAGATACCTGTATTTATTCTGTTGTTTAAAGATGTTGATTCAAAAGAAGAATTTAACTGGAAGCGTCTAATATTTATTGCCGGATTAATTGTTATCAGTTACCTGACCCGTACTGTGGCAATCGGAACATTGATAGCTGTTTTAGTTTTCTATTTAATCAATAAAAATTATAAAAAAGCTGGAGCTGTTTTAGCAGGCACTGTGGTACTCTTCTTTGTTTTCCTATTACTGAAAAGTTTGATTTGGGGTAATGGAATGTTTGATGGAGGTCAGGCTTCTACCTTAATCTACAAGCATCCATACGATAAATCTCAGGGATTGGAAACTTTTGGTGGCTATCTGATGCGTTTTGTTGATAATTCAAACTTATATCTGGGTAAGCAATTACTCAAGATGACAGGACTTAAAGAAGCTACATCGATATCGTACAATGTGTTGATAACTATTATGTTGTATGCGCTTTTTATTTTTGGTTTTATCAAATCGTTTAAAGAGAATAAATATATCCAGTTTACAGGAATTTATGTTGCTGTAATGTTAGGAATAACATTTGTGGTACTGCAGAAATTATGGGATCAGTATCGTTTAATTGTGCCGTTCTTTCCATTCATGCTAATCATGATTTTTTATTCGATGAATAAAATAAGACAGGTTTTTAAACTGAAACTAATTGGTTATGCTTTTATAGCATTGTTTGCATATTCTACCCTTTCATCCTTTGTAATTTCATTCGACAACATTGATTTGATGACCTTGCGTCGAAATATAAAAGGCGAAAAGCTTTTAGGTTATACCGATGACTGGGTGAATTATTTATCTATGACTGAATATGTGGATGATCGTTTGCCTAAAACTGCGTATGTGGCAGTTCGTAAACCCAATATGGCAAGCTTGTATGCCAACGGACGTAAATTTTATGGAATCTATCGATTTGATACACAGGATCCGGATAAATTACTACAGATGCTGAAGGATAAGAATGTAACACATATTATCATGGCAAGCTTAAGAAAGAATCCAACGGTTTATAACAAACAAACCATAAATACCATTCAGAGATATATGTATTACATTGTTCAGAAATATCCTGATGTTTTTGAGGTTATTCATCGTATAGGAGAGCAGGAGCCTGCATATCTTTTTAAGATTCATTATGACAGGTTAAGAATAAATCCTGAGTTGGAAACCGAAACAAATCAATAAATTAGATTTTTACACAACTAAGTAGATAGCAACTGGGAAAAGTAGATTATGAGAGCAAATCCTGAGCGTATTAAATATTTTGAATCAAGAGCTGATAATTGGGTTAAGTACCGTAAAAGAAGATCATATTATTGGGATTCAATAACCAGATATTGTAATTATTTTATTCACGAAGACAGTTCAGTGCTCGAAGTTGGTTGTGGATCCGGAGAACTTCTGGCTGCTATCAACGGTAAAGAAAAAGTGGGGATAGACTTTTGTAAACCTATTCTTGATCAGGCAAAAGAGCAATTTCCAGACATCAGATTTGAATTGATGGAAGCTGAAAATATTAACCTGGATCATAAGTTTGATGTTATTATTCTCTCAAATTTAATCGGTGTCTTAGATGATATTGAACATGTTTTCAATCAGTTAAAAACTGTTTGTCACGAGAAAACCAGAATCATTGTAACTTACTATAACCGATTTTGGGAACCTGTTATAAGACTGGCTGAATTTCTTGGGATTAAAAAGCACACACCGGAGCAGAACTGGCTTTCAAATGGAGATATAGTAAATTTGTTGTATTTGTCAGATTTTGATGCATATAAGAATAACCGGAGCATGTTTTTGCCATATCGAATTCCGCTTTTGTCAACATTCTTCAACCGGATATTATCACGTTTGCCCTTACTGCAGAATCTGGGGCTGAATCAGTTTGTTTTTGCTCGTCCTATTCCTAAAAGACTGACGAATGAAGAGATGGAAAAAGAGTATTCTGTTTCGGTTGTTGTTCCGGCTCGAAACGAAAGTGGAAATATTGAGGATGCCATTACCCGTACTCCATCGATGGGTAAATTTACAGAGTTCATATTTGTTGAAGGTAATTCAACTGATGATACCTGGGAAACCATTCAGAGAGTTGCTGAAAAGTATAAGGATACACATCGTATTAAAATAATGCAACAGGATGGCAAAGGGAAAGGTGATGCAGTTAGAAAGGGTTATGCTGCTGCCGAAGGTGATATACTAATGATTTTGGATGCAGATTTAACAATGCCTCCTGAAGATTTACCTAAATTCTATAAGGCAATAACCAAAGGCAAGGGCGAATTTATTAATGGAGTTCGATTGGTATATCCCATGGAGAAAAATGCTATGCGCACACTTAATACAATCGGGAATCATTTTTTTAGTCGTTTTTTTACCTGGATTTTAGAACGACCTATTAAGGATACTCTCTGTGGAACCAAAGTAATGTTCCGTAATGATTATAAAAGGCTTGCCAAAAACAGAAAGTTTTTTGGTGATTTTGATCCATATGGTGATTTTGATTTGTTATTTGGAGCTTATAAATTAAATCTTAAAATTGTTGATTTACCAATTCGTTACCGCGAAAGAACCTATGGAGATACTAACATTTCAAGATTTAGCGGAGGATGGTTGTTATTAAGGATGTCGGCCTTTGCAGCTGTAAAGATTAAATTCTGGTAGGCGTATAAATCTTTCTTTTTCTTGCAGAACGTGAGTATTTTTACATATTTTGCAAGCTTGTGACCAATAAAAACGAAGAATGAAGAGAACAGCTATATTTCCCGGATCATTTGATCCTTTCACTGTAGGGCACGAAGATGTGGTTCGTAGAGGTCTTAGTTTATTTGAACAAGTTATTATTGCTGTTGGGTACAATTCCAATAAAAAGGATTTCTTCCCCATAGAAGACAGAATGCAATGGATTCGTGATGTATTTAAGGATGATACCAGAGTTCTGGTGGAAAAATATGAGGGATTAACAGTTGAGTTTGCCAAAGAACGGGCATGTACTCATATTTTGAGAGGTATTCGAACGGCTGCCGATTTTGAATATGAACGTGCCATTGCTCAGGTTAATAAGGCTATGAGTGGTTTTGATTCAGTGTTTCTTCTAACCACTCCGGAACATACACCTGTAAACAGTTCCATTGTTCGTGATATTATTAAACATGGAGGTGATGCAGGTCAGTTTTTACCAAAAGCTATTCAAATAAATATTAAAAAATACCTGTAAGGTGAGACACGGATTTTTAATATTATTTGCAATCTTTCTTTATCTAACTAATGTAACAGCACAAAATAATGTTGTTATAAAAGGTAAGGCTCCTGAATATGCCACTTATAGTTTGGTTTTGGAAACCTTGATTAATCCTATTTCATCTGAAATGCAGGATTTGCTTGTTATAAAAGTGGATGAAGAAGGTAATTTTTACGAAACTTTTGAATTAGATCATATCACCCATGCATCTCTTGACGTTGGAAGATATAGAGGTAACATTTATCTGGAACCTGGTAAAACATACGAATTAATATTACCTCCATTTCAACCTCGCACAGATGCAGAGCGATTCAATCCATTCTTCATTCCCGAGGATGTTATCCTTGGGATAGCAAATCCTGAGTCTCAAGAACTAAATAGAAATATTGTAGAATTTGATGAGGCGTTGCTGTCGTTATACAACGCTAATGCAAGGCAAATTTTCACAAGAGGTGATACAAAGAAAGCTTTATCAATTATTAATGAATTAGATAGTGTTTTCCCTTCTGCGAAAGGATCTTACTTTTATCAATACAAACAATACGCATACGGAGATTTAAAGTCAATAGCATATAAAAATCAAAAACGTAGAGTAATAAAAGAGGTTTTTGCCGATGAAAAGTTAGATGTAACCATCCCAAGTTTTAAGACGGCAATTAATACTGTTTTTAATAATTTTTTCACTACTTATTTTTCTAATTCACAAGGGGATTCATTGAAGAATGCCTTTGTAAGTCAGGTTAGTTTTGATACCCTTTCATATACCCTTCAAACCGATCCGTTATTTGCTAATCCAGAAATGGCTGAAATTGCTTTGTTAAAAGGGTTGTATGATGCATTTTATTCAGGTAGATATAATGAAGCTCAAATAATTAATTTGTTTAATGAGGCAGAGAAGGTAGGTTCTACTGAAACAATAAGAGAGCTGGCCATCGGCCTTCACAAAAAAGTAATTATGTTACGTGCCGGTTCGAAGGCTCCTTCATTTACCTTATATCGTTTAGATGGAAAAGAAAAATCATTAAGCGATTATTCGGGACATTTTGTGTATCTGAGTTTTATTCATACTCAAAATCATGCTTGTAAACAGGATCTTCAGTTATTAGAGGTAATCTCGAAGCGCATGAAGCGTGATGTTAAACTAGTAACAATCATTCTGGATGAAGATCCGACTGATGCTATAGAGATGATAAAAGAGAATAAATACAAATGGGATTTTCTACATTATGCTTTGATGCCTAAAGTGGTATTGGATTATAACATTAAAGCATTGCCGGTTTATTATGTGATTGATCCCGAAGGTAAATTAAGACTATCTCCAGCTCCTGCTCCCGGCGAAAGTTTTGGGCCAATATTTATGGAAGCTCTAAGGCAGTATAAGTATGAAAACCTTCGAAAAACCAGAATGAAGGAGAAATCTATTTATGATTTGTAAAATATACTTTAATTGCTATTATAATTACATGCCTGTGTTGAATACCATCTTTTGAACTTCAACGCCAGGGATCACTTTTAATTTCTGTTCAAGTTTCTCCTGTTCTTTTGGATCACCAAATAATTCAAGAAGGATCAGTCCGCTTTGACTACAGAATTCATCATTTACCTCGTGTAGACCTAATCGGGTTTTAATTGAGCATCCATAGCGGGTAAGTAAGGTTTGTACATGACCTGCTTCTTTAGCTCTGTCGAAGACACTAATTCCTAGTATTACGGTTAAAGCATTGTTTTTCATCTTGTCTGATTTTAGAATAATCAAATTACCAATAATGTGATAGGTTTTCAATAGTAATCCTATATTCCAACGCTATTCTATTTATGTTTTTCTATGGGGTAGTTGTAAATATGTTATTTAAAAATTATGAAAATCAATCTGAAACTGACATGATTCATAATATGAATCAAATATGATGATGCAATGTTTGCTTGCTAAGCATTAATTAATAACAAGAATAACAGATATATAGCAAGGTGACAAGAGTGTGTTTTTGACTTTTATGATGAAATATTTATCTAATAATAATGTTAGGAATAATATTATGATGAAAATATTACTGAATATAAGGTAGAGAACGTTATATATATTGATTCTTAGTAAAAAAGTTACAAAATTTAATGTGAATCAATCCAAATCTACCTTTTATGAAATTATGGAATAATATGCGAATCAGATTAAAGCTTTTGGTAAGTTTTGGTCTGATCTTAATCTTACTATGTCTGGTAGGATTAATTTCCAATCTAGGAATTTTCGGGATAGTAAATGATGCAAATCAAGTAATTGCTGGCAATCAACTAAGAGCTGAGCTTGAAACGCGATATACCCAGCATTTACTGTGGGCCAAGCAGGTAAGTGAGTTTTTAACCAGTCCTGAAGCTGATAAGCTGACAGTGCAAACAGACCATCATCTATGTGATTTTGGGCATTGGTACTATGGAGATGGCAGGAAAAATGCCGAACTATTGGTTCCTGAATTAGCTGGTATCATGGCTAACTTTGAAGAACCACATATGAAACTTCATCAATCAGCTGTTACCATTGAGGAGTTGCATCAAAATGTTGATATTAATTTGGCGATTGCGCTTAATAAAGCCAAAGCTGATCATTTATTTTGGTTGCTTAATGTGGAAGAAGCCATTCTTAACAGAAAAAGTAGTTTGGGTGTTCAGATGGATCACACAAAGTGTGGTTTTGGTGCATGGTTATCCGAACCAGAAACACAAACTATTCTTGCCAATGATACCGCATTAAAAGCAGCGTTTGAAAAGCTGTATGAACCGCATCGGATACTTCATAATTCCTCAAAGTCTTTGCAAAAGATGGTTGCTTCAGGGAATTTTGAAGGGGCGCAAGCTTATTTTAAAAGTAATACACAGCAAGCTGCCCAAAGTGTACTGTCTAAATTAAATGTTCTTATTCAGGAGACTAATGAAAAGTTAGAGATGTCGAAAGCAGCAGATAAAGAGTTTTATACTAATACTTTATTGCAGCTTGATACTCTGGGTAAGTTATTCCAGACATCCATTGAAATATCCAGAGATAATATTTTATCTGAAGATAAATTAGTGAGTGATGCGAAACTAACCGGTTTTATCTCTTTATTTATTCTTTTGGGATCATTGGCATTGGGATTATTTCTTGCCTTCTTTATTTCTAAATTTATTGTGAAAGGAATTAATAAGGGTGTTTTATTCGCGAAGAAAATTGCAGAAGGTGATTTGACGCAAAAAATGGAAGTTAACCAAAAGGATGAAATTGGTGATTTAATCCATTCATTAAACGAAATGGTTGTAGGTATTGGGCAGTTAATCCGACAAATTAAAACCAGTTCCGATGCCTTGGTAACTGCCAGTAGTCAGATGAATACTACATCAATGGATATATCTTCAGGTGCAAGTGAACAGGCATCTTCAACTGAAGAAGTTTCGGCTTCGATGGAAGAGATGAGTTCCATTATTAATATGAATCGTGATTTTAGTTTGCAAGTTGAGCAAATTGCCTTATTAATGGCTAAAAGTATAAGAGAAGGAAGTGATGCTTCTAATAATTGTGAGAAGATAATGCATAATGTGGCTGACAAAGTTGTAGCCATAAAAGAAATTGCCCAGCAAACCAATATACTTGCGCTAAATGCTGCTGTTGAGGCATCCAGAGCCGGCGATGAGGGAAGAGGTTTTGCGGTTGTTGCCGCAGAAGTAAGAAAGTTGGCTGAACGAAGTAAAGAAGCCTCTGACGCAATTAGTGCCTTAATTGAAAAAGGAGTAATGGAGTCGTCAGAAGCTGGAGAAAAGCTACGTTCATCACTGGAAGATGTGACTAAAACAACGTCAATGATTCAGGAGATTTCTGAAGCTAGTAAAGAACAAGCTATTGGAGCGCAGGAAGTAAATAATGCAATTAGTGAATTGAATAATGTAACCCAATCAAATGCTGCTGCATCAGAAGAACTTGCATCGAGTTCAACCGAGTTGGATAATCATGTCAGAGACCTGACAAAAATGATATCGCGATTCAGGTTGCAATAGATGAGATGGTATAAAAAAAGCATGGCTGATAACCATGCTTTTTTAATGTGATTGTATTATTTATAACTTAATTCCCATAAACAGAACATCATCAATTTGATCCAGATCCCCTTTCCAGTTCTCAAAGTTGGTTTTTACCTTTTCATATTGCTGGTCAGATGGTAATTCACAAATTTCTTCAATAAGATTCCGAACTCCTACTTTCATGAATTTCTTACCTAAAGGACCACCGAATTGATCAGGGTATCCATCAGAGAATAAGTAGATTTGATCTCCTTTTGAACAATTGTATTCGATGTTCATAAACGAACTTTGTCCCATATCTTGCAGGCTGTCTCCAATACTGCGCCTGTTTCCTTTATATAACGTCATCTCATTATTGATGATTAAATAAACAGGTCGTTTAGCGGAAGCAAGGCGAACTTTGCGGGTTGGGATATGTACTTCCACAACAGAAATATCCATACCGTCCTTACTTTGTGCTTCATCGCTTTTTTGAAGCAATTTCTTTATTTCTTCATCCAGTTTCTCCAATACATCAGCCGGAGAGTTTATTTCTGGTAATCGGAAGATATCATTCAAAATGGTTGTTCCGATCATTGACATAAATGCTCCAGGAACACCATGACCGGTACAGTCGGCACAACAGATAACCAGATAATCACCATTTCGGTTGAACCAATAGAAATCACCACTAACAATATCACGCGGAGCAAAGAAAATGTATGATTCAGGCAATACGTCCATTAAATCATTCATTGGTGGTAAAATGGATGATTGAATCTTTTTTGCATAATTAATACTGTCGGTGATATCCCTGTTTTTTCTTTCTATTTCTTCTTTTTGTTCGCGTAAAACAATGGTTTGTGAATCAACCTCGCGTTGAAGAATCTGTTTCTGTTGTTGTAGTTTTCTTTCTCTGAACTTAATGAGTAAATAAATAAAATACGAGAGAATTAAAACGCATACAACATAGAACCAAATACTCTTGTAAAATGGCTTGGCAACAGTAATGTTTAATGTAAGAGGGGTACCTGTTCTTACACCATCAGCGTTATAGGCACGTATTCGAAGTTTATGATCACCATCTCGCAGATAGTCAATCTCTTTAAAGTTTATACTGCCTAACTGAGTCCATTCTTTATCCTTGTCATCTTCGCCAACATCATCAATTCTGAATTCATAAGTCACATTTTCTGGATTGATGAAGCTGATAGCTCTGAATTCAATACGAATATTGTAATATCCTTTATTATATGGATAACTTAGGCTAAGGGGCTGATCAGTAGGATAATTTACATCATCAATAGTTAAAGACGTGATGTTAAGAAGCGGTGCAACATTGTTCTTAGCATCCATCAAAGGATCATAATGAATTGCTCCATTACTTGACGCAAACCAAAGTGTTCCATCATTGTCTTTGATTATTTGGTTGAACTCACCATCAATATTACTTTCGTGATCAAAAATGCGTATTTGTTTGGTATTTAAATCCACACAACTTAATCCCACATGATGACAAACCCATAGTCGATTTTTACTGTCGCATTCAATGTTGTAGCAATAATTCTTTTTCAAACCGTCCTGAACAGTAATTGCTCTCATGCTATCAGCAGCATAATAAAGTATGCCTTTGTTTTTTGTAGCCAGCCATTTATTACCGTCCTTGTCTTCTGTCATATCAACCACATTAACTGCGGCTTGCATTAACTTATGTCTTTCTATTTTATTGTCTGATATGCTGCAGATTCCATTGTCTTTTGTACCTACCCATATAATACCTTCTTTATCTTTATAAATAAAATTGATGGTATTATGAGATAAGCCACTACCCATATCGTAAAGCTTCAAACTGCCATCTTCTGTGTTTAAAAGATAGAGACCCTCGCTGGTAGCTATATATATGAGCGAGTCAACACCCATTAAGTCATTTATTTTTTTGCCCGACTCAGATTTGGTGTAAGAATAAGATTTAAAATGAAGCTCATCTTTAGTACGGTAGTATAAACCATTATTTGCTGTACCCACCCAAATGGTACCTTTCCCATCTTCAATTAACTTTGTAATTTTATCACGGGGAACACCCAAAGCCGGATCGTAAAATTCAAAGTCGGTAAAACACATTGGATCGTGTTTTATTAAGCCATTGTCAAGTCCAAGCCATAAGCTGTTACCCGACTTCAAAATTGAATGCACTTTTTGGCTTTTAAAACCGATCTCCTCGAGGTTGTAGAATACAAAATACTGATTAATAAGAGTTGCAACACCACCTCCATAAGTTCCAAACCAATAGTTGCCTTCTCGGTCACTTAGAATCTGTGTAATGTAATTAACTTCCAGTCCGTTAACCGTATTGAAGTTCATCGATTCGGTATATGCATCTTTGGTAGCATCATAAAACAGTTTGATTACACCATTTTTCTTGGTTGCAATCAATAAGTTGCCGTCCTGATCTTCGTAGATATCATTTACGGTTTCTTTTTCGATATTGAAACTTAAGCAAAGTCGGTTGTCAGATATATGTTCTGATTTATTGGTTCCGGTGCGGTATTGATAAAAACCATAATCTTCCGTTCCAATCCAATAGTCTCCATTCTCACTTTTGCTTTTGATGATGGTGTTTATTCGGGTAGTTGGGATGTCCTTAACTTTTGAAACCTCAACATCTTCGTATGTGTTGTCGCTGAAGGTTAAATGATATAAACCTTCACTGGTACCAATTAAAAACTCAAGTGGAGATATAATGGCTAAAGAAGAATAATTACGAATCTTATATTTTTTTCGTCCAAAAAACGTAGTGAATTTAAAATTTTCGTCAACCCTGATTAGGCCATTACGTTGTTCAATTGCCCAAATATTGTTATCGGAATCTTGCTCAATATCATTTATCTTTTGATTGGTTTCTTCAATTTCAATTTTACTGAAAGAACCATCTTTAAAATAGGATAAGTTACCATTTTTATGACCACACCAGATTATTCCCTCATTATCAATAAACAAGGTGTTTACAAAATCATCTGCCAAAGAATCTTCAACAGTGTATACTTTGAAATCAAAACCATCATATTTTACCAAGCCTTCACCTGTGGCAATCCACAGGTATCCGTTTTTTCCTTGTTTTAAACTGTATACATAGTTTTGAGGAAGACCTATCTCACTATTATAAATTTTAAAATCGAAGGATTGACCTATGATTTCTCCTGAAATAAAAAGTATCAGGAATAGCATGAATGTACTTCGAAAAATCTTATGACGATTCATTATCATGTTACTGGGCGTTTACTTTTCTGTGAGTTGGTTTTGGAATATACTTTGGTACTCCACCAATTGGAATGCTATAAAGTTTGATTCCTTCACCGTCTTGATTCTCAAGTCGAATAACAACATTGTTGTTAATGATTTTTGCATTCTTATTTTTAATCATGCGTATATCCAACGACGAAAAGTACTCTTTCTCACGAATCTTAAAATTACTGTCAATCCAGTTATCATCAACTGAAACATTCATTGGTGTACCGGGGCGGTCAACTGACCTTACCAGAATCATACCATCATTATCCCAGTCGAAGTTGGATTGCTTAATATAAACCGTTGAAGTGTCATTGATATATGGATAAATATGCGAAACCTGGGTTACGTCATCGTGCATTCTGAATTTATATTTAAAGTAGTATGCAAAAGCTCCTTCTACTTCATGATTTTCATTAGAATTACTACTTAAAAATAACCGGTACATATTTCCGTCATCCCCTTCTGTTCCTTCAATTATTATCTTAAAAATATATCCACCATCCTCAGGTAAATACTCTCCTTCGCTTGGATTATAAGGACCAAAAGTATACCATTTAAGATTGTATTCAGGATTGTTTTCGAAAATTTTTGAATCTAATTCTGCACCACTATCATAATCTCCATTCAAATTACCATCTCTTGCGTCCTGATTGGAGCAGCTACCTTTACCACCATAAACACTTATGCGGGTTTGGGTATCCCATTCTCCTTGTATTTCATCATTATCACCACCCGTATCGGGGTCAAATACCCTTAAATAAATAGGTTTGTTGAAATTTTCGGGAACGGCAAAGAATATAATCTGACAGAAGTTGTCATCTCCCCAGTACGTTTCCCCTTCTGATCCGAAGGTAACAAGATTAGGAATATTTTCATCAACTCCTGGTACTGGTTGCGCAAGGGTGATTGTGCTAAGCAGTAACGAGGGTAAAAGTAGTTTGAGTAATTTGGACATATTTAATCGCTTACAATAATTTCTTTGATTGAGCACATTTTTATCTGTGGATGTTCCTTTGATATCGCTCCACATCTTACCTGATACTTCCCTTTTGTTCGAAAAATATGACGAATAGTTTCACCTTTTAGCAAAGTTCCGTCTCCCATATCCCAATAAAATTCCTTGGGTTGGAAGTCTCCCATGAATGATTGTGAAACATCAAAAGTTGTAAGTTGGTTAACCTTAATGCTTTCCTCGGTTGTAATATATATTTGTTCAATGCGGGTAACATCAAGATTATAATCAGAAAGAGCAAACATTTCTTCACCAATAGAAGTGTCTAGCAAACTTAAACGCACATTGTATTCTCCCGGTCCGGTAAAACAATGAATAACCGTGTCACCCATGGCACTTTCGGTATTATTGAATGTCCATTGGTATTTATATGGGCCACGACTCATTTCTTCATCCTGTGTAACATCATCATAGAACTCAAAACAATAACTGTCTTCTTCCTGTATGTTACAGGTTTCAAATGATGGGAAAAATTGATCGAAGCGGTATAGATTATCCGATCCATCTCTGTCGGAGGCGAAAATACCCCACATTTCATCTTCGTTTATATAACAACTAAACTCGTTGGCTTCAGTATTTATGTTATCCATGGCTACAGGCTCAGACCATCCATCTTCTGTTTGATAGGTGTAAAAGATATCAAGACCACCCAGACCTCCATGGCCGTTGGAAGCAAAATACAACTTGCCATTAGGATGATAAAATGGGAATAACTCTGATTCACTTGTATTGATTCTTTCTCCAAGATTTACTGCAGGTCCCCATTCTCCGTTGATATTTTCTGAATAGTAGATATCAGTTTTCCCCATTCCTTCTTCCATGTCGGAGATAAAGAACAGAAATCTTTCATCTGGGCTGATAGAAGGTTGTGCTGTATTATAATTACGTCTGGAATTGAAGGATAAATTATTTTTGCGCGACCATCCTTTGTTGCCTAAATCAGATTCATAAACCCCCATTAGATTACCACTATTGCTCTTACTACTTCTTTTGTACGTATCATAGTGGTTTTGTCCAATATACATTTTATTCCCGTCGTTTGAGAAGGTTATCGATCCTGTATTAAAAGGAGATAAGAAATCACTTTCGTAACGAATGGGTTTGCTAAAACTCGAATCTGGATTTAGCTTAACACTAAAGATATGGTAAAGCAGTTGGCGGTTATCGTCAAAGTATCTTCTTAGGAAGCTTATCGGTTTGTTTGTACTGAAATATAGGACAGAGTCCTTAATAAATGGAGACATTTCATTACTCGAGTTGGTGCTGAACGGAAGTCTTTGCACCTGAACATCCTGAGCCACTAAACCTGAACTTATTGCTAACAAAAATGATATGGTTAAAAATATTATTCTCATTGTGTTTGGTTTAGAAGAATTTAGGGTTCGGAGTACTGATTTTGTATCCAAAATCGAACTGAATTGAAATCTCGTGAGTACCGCTATTATATGATTTAATGTAATCACCTGCAGAATAATCATAGCTATATGCAAATCGCATTTGAGGAGTGACCTGATAACCCACTAATCCAACAATGTCAAGATTGTTTCTGACACTTGCACCCAACCAAATAATGTTATTAAAAATAGTTGTACAATTTAAATCAACAATTGGTTTTTCCTGTGGATTGTAACGTGCCAATATACTCGGTTGAATATCAAATTTTTCTGATAACTTAAATGAGTATCCTCCTGTAAAAATGTAATTTGATTTACCTGGGGCAAAACCTTCTGATTTATTTTTTCCAATATCGAAATACATAAAATTTGGAGCGGATAAGCCTATAAAGAACTGATTGCTATACCATGCAATACCTAAACCAACAGTTGGCGTTCCTGCACTTTCGTTAGATGAAAAATTCGAATCATGGCCAAACTCTGGGAGCGTTTTTACCGAAGTCCAGTTTGAATTATAGTTGACAAAACCAGCATTTAAACCAAAGCTTAATCGCTGATTTTTTTTCACTAAAACCCGGTAGGTATACGAAAATGATGCACCGGTTTGACGGGTAACACCATATTGCTGATTGTAAATATCGATGCCAAGAGCAATATTTTTATTACGTAAAGGTGCATGACCACTGAGATATTGTTCGCTTGGAGCACCATTAAATCCGACCCATTTTTGTCTGTAGGAACCAAAAAGTGAAATTGCCTCGCGATTACCAGCAAAGGCTGAGTTTATAGTATAGCGATTATGCATATACTGACTCATGACTATATCTTTTTGAGCAAAAACAGCAATGGTAGGAAGTGTTAGAAAGAGTAATAGTAGTTTGGCTATTTTATTCATTGTGTTTTGCTTTATCTTAATATTTAATTACCACAAAATCTTTTTTGGTAAACACCTGACCATTATAATCACCAGTAAAAGTGTAATAGTAAGTATCGGCTGGCAATATGTTCCCATCGTTATCCTTTCCATCCCACCATATTACTATATCACTACCTGTATTGTAATCACCAAGATTTTCAGTATCATATATTAACATGCCCTTTTTGTTGAAGACTGCTAGCTTTTTATTACTTAAGTTCTCCGCACCTCCAATTTTGAAATAATCATTAATGCCATCTCCATCTGGTGAAAAACCATTGGGAGCTGTTAATGGATTCTGCGTTATGGTGATTTCATCACTGATATAACAATCATCGCTGCTTTTTACAGTCCAGGTTAAATAACTCGTTCCGGGGGGTATACCGAAAGCTGTATAAGTACTATCATCTGAAAATTGAATGATAACATTGGGATCGGAGCTTTCCCACCAAACTGTCATGCCATCTTCCCAATCTTCTGGTTTCAACACAACATGGTCGACCAAATATATTGTGGTATCTGATCCTGCCGAAACATTCTCAGGCTCCTTTGTAAAGTAAAGCTTAAATACTGCAGAATCTCTACAGTAAAGATTTTCTTCATTAACAACCAACCATTGAACGGAAGCAGAATCAATTACAGCTGTTTGATTAAATGTAAAGTCTGATGTCGGTGATGAAAGATCAGAAAAAGTACCATCCTCTGAACTCCAGTGTCCACTTGTTGTGTTTTCTAAAATTTCGGCATTTAAAGGTGTCCAGTTTCCGCAGATGGTATCATAGGTTCCTGTCATTAGTTCCGGAATATAATCAACCACTACATTAAATGTTTCGCTTAATTCTGTTGAGCAACCTTTATTGTCTGTAATTGCGGTGAGTTGATAAGCTGTTGTTTCAGATGGCTCCAAAAATGTTTCAGTATTAATTGAATTAATATTGGCCGTTAACGTTTGTGCTCCATCAGTATAAGTTAAAACCAGATCATAATATTCGCTTGTTGTTGCAGTGCGTAATAAAGCATTATTACCGGCACAGATAGCTGTGTCAGGGCTTAAAAGGTTTAAAGTTGGTGGCTCAACAAAGGTAATGTCAACGGTAGCTACATCACTACATCCGCCATTGTCTGCTAACCATGTTAATGTTTGTGCACCATAAACAGTAGATGAAGCTAAGGTTTTGGGATCATTATTATTTACAAAACTAACATTGGGATGAACTTGCCATGCTCCGGTTTCGCCTTCTTCTAAAGAAGCTTGCAGTTCATAACCTTCGAGTTGACACCAATCATCTGCAAGGCCTGCAAATGGATTGGGTTTCTTATCAACAACGGTAGCTTCTCCATGCAAGCTGTCAACGTGTGCCTCACACCCTCTTTGATCAACAACTTCGATTAGACTCCAGGATGTTTCTTCTGTTGCCTGTATTGAGATATTGTCTGCAAATGTTATACCTGTGCGAGTTTGCTGCAAAGAACCATTGGAAATGGTATATCTATAAGGAGATGTACCATTGGTTATTTCTGTTGTAACATTCAAAGAATAATTAGTTCCATCGTTCGAACAGATAATCTGGTTACCACTAATTGTTGCATTTGGAGAACCCCATAAATCAACTTCAATTACATCAGTGGCTTTGCATGCGCCATTCTCTTCTGTTAATGTTAAGGTGTACAAACCCTTTGAATCTGCAATAAATATTGCATTCGGAATAGTGTTATTACCACCGCTAAAACTACCGGCACCCGATTCTTCTGTCCAATATATTATATGATCAGGATCACTTAAGGTTGCATTTAATGGTGCAACATATCCACATTGGGGTGTGAAATTATCTGCGATTGGTGTTGGCATCTTATTAATATTAAGAGTCATTTTCCCATTAACATCTAATGAGCCATATCCATTATCACCTAAACTATATTTCCAGTCTGCTGCATTAATAGTATTATCAAAAACTTCAATTAAGGTAATTTCTGAAGTGTCGCTAATGTTTATTGTTGTTGTTGTCCAAACTCCATCAACTAAGTTGTTATCAAAGATGTTCTTATCAAGTTCAATTTGATATGAACTTCCTCCTGTTTCTTTATTGTCAATTCTATAAACTACCCCAAAAGGAGCTTCTCCTTCAAATAAAATTTTTAGTTCTGCTTTACCAATTTCGCAAGAATCTGCATCTAAGCTAACAATAGTGGCAGTAGGTTGTGCAAAAAGGCTTATATAAGAAAGGCCCCAAAGGGCTAAAAACGTCCAAAGAATTTTCAACTTCATCCCCAAAAGTTTAGTTTAATGTTTGTGTATCGGCGCTCCTTAAATCGCTTCTGGATGAACACTATAAGTCGTGTATACAAACATATATATAAATTAACAAACGGCATTAAATTTTAACATAGCTATTACGGTGTTGATAAACAAAAAGATTCATTTAATCAAATTTATGCTTTTTTAAGGGGTTAATTATATGGGTTGTGAGAGCTGGTATAAGAATTATCGGATGCCTTATTGTTAAGTAAGTCAGGGTAACAAATCGGTTTTGTCATTTATATTGGCAAATAGGTTTGGGGTATCAATCACAAAATCATTCATTGAAACAACCTTTAGTTGGCACGATTCGATAAACAATTGCATTTTGAGTTTCTTTTCAGTTAGTGCTTTTCTAATTTCTTCAATCAGACTTTTATGATAGCAGGCAAAAAGAGGTTGCCTTTGTCCGTTTAAACTTGCGACAATGCAATTAATATCCTTATCTATTTGATTGATAAAATAGGCTACGGCTTTAGAAGTAATATTGGGCATATCACAGGTTGTAACAAATATCCATTCGTTGGATGAATGTACAAGTCCTTCATAAATACCAGAAAGAGGACCCAACTCATTGTAAGTGTCCTTTATTATAGGTAAATTAAACTGTTGGTAATCGTCAGAATTGGCGCTAATGAAAATCTCCTTACAGTTTGGCTCAACAGCATTGATCGCGTATGTAATCATTCGCCTGCCATTGAATTTCATTAAGCCTTTATCCAACCCCATACGAGAGCTTTTGCCACCTGATAATATGAGTGCTGATATGTTCTTTTTCAAGGTGATGCGATTTTAGATATACAGATATTGGTTTGAAGATAATTTTTTGATTACTAAAACAAAAATAATGATCAGATTACCAGATTTATATAAAAGAAAAAATTCGTTATTAAAATTAAGTCTAAATAGCAATTGCCTCATACATAAAGATATCTGTATATTTTGCTATATATTTATCTATACAATTCTCAAACAATGCAACTGATGGGGAAAAGTAGAAGAGATTTTATTAAAATTTCGGCCTTAGGAACAGCGGGAGCTGTAGTTGGGTCGAAATATTTGATGGCTCAGAATCAGCAACTGATCAAAGAAAATCCACAAGGGCCATGGAAAATGGCTGAAGATCTGGAACGAACACCTACTTATTGTGAAGTTTGTTTCTGGAAATGCGCCGGTTGGACTTATAAAAATAAGGATGGCCAGATTCAAAAAATTACCGGTAACGATGATGATCCGAACAGTAACGGTCGTTTTTGTCCCAGAGGAACTGGTGGTGTGGGTATGTATTATGATGAGGACCGGCTAAAACATCCACTAATAAGGGTAAAAGATTCTGATGGAAATCAAACGTACAAACAGGCTTCTTGGGATGAAGCTTTTGATTTTATTAGTGAGAGACTTAATGAAGTAATTGAAGATCATGGCCCTGAGTGTATTGCTTTGTTTACGCATGGCTCTGGAGGAACGTATTTCGGTAACCTGCTTAAAGCTTTGGGCTCTCAAAATATTACCGCACCATCTTATGCCCAGTGCAGAGGCCCGCGTGAAGTGGGATTCATAACCACCTTTGGTGAAGGTCTTAGCTCTCCGGAGCCAACTGACATCAGGGATACAAAATGTATGGTTCTGATTGGTTCGCACATTGGTGAAAATATGCATAATGGGCATGTGCAGGAGATGTCTGACGCCATTGATAAAGGGGCAACAATTATTACAGTTGATCCTCGCTTTTCAACTGCTGCCAGTAAGTCAAAATATTGGTTGCCCATCAAACCAAGTACCGATTTAGCCTTGTTACTGGCATGGATTCATGTATTAATATACGAAGAACGATACGATAAAAAATACGTTGAGCAGTATACCTATGGTTTTGATCAGCTGAAAGCTCACGTTAAAAATATGACGCCCGAATGGGCTTACGGTATTACTACCATCAAACCACAGGTTATCAGAGAAACAGCTCGTGAAATGGCAAATGCTTCTCCTGCCACAATTGTTCATCCAGGAAGACATGTTACCTGGTATGGAGATGACACACAGCGCTTAAGGGCTGTAGCAATTTTAAATGCGTTATTAGGTTCCTGGGGACGCCGTGGTGGATTCTATATTCCGGATAAAGCCAAAGTTCCGGGTGTACCACATCCTCCTTATCCAACCCCAAGAAGAACCTGGCGGGATGCAATGGAAGGTAAGTATGAACTGGCTGATCTGGCGTTAGCCAATGGAGTTTGTGATGCCACGATTCCAAGTGCCCGATTTGATTGTAGTATTAAAGCCTGGATTGTTAATGGTACCAACCTGATTGAAACTCTTCCAAACAGACCAAATACTTTAGAGGCGATTAATAACCTTGAATTATTGGTTGTGGTTGATACTATGCCGATGGAGATTACAGGTTATGCTGATGTTGTACTTCCTGAGTGTACTTATCTCGAGCGTTACGATTCCCTTCGGATAACACAGCACCGCGAACCTACTATTGCCTTACGAATGCCAGCTATGAAACCAATGTATGAGTCAAAACCTGCATGGTGGATGGCGAAAAATCTTGCCGACAGAATGGGTAAAGGAGATTATTTCCCATTTGATTCAATTGAGGAGGAATTGGATTATCAATTAAAGAAAGTTGGCTTGTCATTAGAAGAGATGCAGCGAATTGGAGTGAAGAAAATGGAGCGACCTTATGATGATTTGTATTATCATGATGGAGAAGAAATCGAATTCAATACTAATACAGGTAAGATTGAACTGTACTCAACATCTCTTGAAGAATATGGTTTTGATCCAATGCCAAAGTATACAGCACATCCCGAACCACCTTCAGGCTATTACCGTCTGATTTATGGTCGTGCACCCATGCATACTTTTTCACGCACTGCCAATAATCCAAATCTTACAGATTTGATGGATGAAAATACGGTATGGGTTAATCCTAAAGTAGCAAAAGAGTGGGGACTGAAAAATGGTCAGGAAGTGTATTTGCAAAACCAGGATAATGTAGTTTCATCATTTCCTATCAAAGTTAGAGTTACAGAACGAATCAGATGGGATTCGGTTTACATGGTCCATGGATTCGGACATGCCAAGAAGCAACTGAGTCGTGCTTATGGAAGAGGTGCCAGTGATGCCCAGTTAATTACGAATATTATGATGGACCCTATTATGGGAGGCACCGGAATGAGAGGAAATTTTGTAACATTCAACTTTGATAAAGCTTAAGGAGAGACAGCTATGAGATATGCAATGGCCGTAGATACAAAGAAATGTGTGGGCTGCAGCGACTGTGTTGTAGCCTGTCAGACAGAAAACAATGTACCCATAGGATATTGTCGTGATTGGATTGTAGAAGTCACCGATGGTACTTATCCTCAACTGGAACTGGAATATCGTTCGGAGCGATGCAATCACTGCGAGAATTCGCCATGTGTGCGTTGTTGCCCAACAGGAGCCAGTCATTATAGTGATGGTGGAATCGTTTTAGTGGATCATGATAAATGTATTGGTTGTGGAGCCTGTATAGCTTCATGTCCTTACGATGCCCGTTACACTCATCCAAAGGGATATGTTGATAAATGTACTTTTTGTGAGCATCGCGTAAAGCATGGTCAGGATCCTGCATGTGTTGCGGTATGTCCTACCAAGTGTATGTATTTTGGCGATTTGGATGATCCTAATTCAGATGTCAGCAAGGTGATAAAGAAGCGTAAATACAAAACCTTAATCCCTGAAGCCGGAACGAATCCTCAATTGTACTTTTTGATTTAACAAACCATTCATAAAAATATTATGAGAGAAGAATTAATTGTAAGCGGAAGAATGAATCCTCATATCGATCCGCAATTACACATCTGGGAATGGCAAATACCTGCCTACCTGTTTTTGGGTGGTTTGGCGGCAGGTATTCTGTTTTTTGCCGGATACTATTTTATTAAAGGAAAGAGTGAAGAATATCCAACAGCAGTTAAACTGGCGCCTATTTTCGTACCTGTGTTTCTGGCTTTGGGTTTGTTTTTTCTGTTTCTTGATTTAAAGCATAAACTCTATTTCTGGCGGTTGTATACTGCCATTAAACTGGAATCGCCCATGAGCTGGGGAGCTTGGACATTGATGATTATAACTCCTTTATCAATGGTTTGGGCAGCACTTCATATCAAATCGTTATTCCCAAAGTGGGATTGGAAATTTGACTTTGTGAAAGACATTATCAAATGGCTCGAGGATTATAAAACACCTGTTGCATGGGCTATGATGATACTGGCAGTGATACTTGGAATTTATACAGGTATTTTACTTTCGGCTTTTAATGCAAGGCCGTTGTGGAATACATCCATTCTGGGGCCTCTATTCCTGGTATCTGGATTATCTACCGGAGCTGCAGCTATAATTATTATGTCAAAGTCATCTGCCGAACGACATATGTTTGCCAAGATAGATCTTGTATTGATAGCAGTGGAACTATTCCTGATCATACACATGTTTATGGGGTTCAGGGCCAGTACGCAGGTTCAGATTGATGCGGCAAGTATGTTTCTGGGAGGACAGTTTACAGCTCCTTTCTGGGTATTTGTAGTCGGTTTGGGATTGCTAGTTCCGGCATCGCTTGAAGTAATGGAACTTCGAAATAAGAAAATTCATTACATGGTAGCTCCGGCTTTGGTGTTGTTTGGAGGTTTATTATTCCGTTTTATAATGGCTTATGCCGGACAAATGAGTCGCTGGCTTTATTAATTTGAAAAAAGAAAATAACTAATAAGGCTATTTATCATTGATAATAGTAATCAGCTAAAAAAAGTATTATGAGTGAAGATCGTAGTAGAAAATACATCAATCCATACATAGGTGGTGTTTTACTTGGCTTTGTATTACTGGCCGCATTTTTCTTCTCAGGTCGAGGACTGGGAGCCAGTGGTGCTATAAAAAGTGCAGTAGTTAAATCAGTTGAAACCGTGGCTCCGACTCATGTTGAAACAACGGATTTTTATAAAGGTTATAAAGAAACACATCCCGGCGGACCATTGAAAGATTGGTTGGTTTGGGAAATGTTGGGTGTTTTGGTTGGAGGTTTTATCTCGGGTGCCATTGCAGGCCGATTAAAATTTAAGGTTGAACATAGTCCTAAGATTACAAGCAAAACCCGAATTATTTTTGCTGTTATCGGAGGTATTTTATTTGGTTTTGGATCGCAGCTGGGAAGAGGTTGTACCAGTGGATCAGCTTTGTCAGGAATGGCTGTGTTATCTCTCGGAGGTTTTATTACCATGGCTTTTATTTTCGGAACAGCCTTTGCTTTAGCTTATATCGCACGTAAATTATGGATTTAAAAACTAAGTAATCATGGGACCATTAGTTGTATACGAATATATTTCAGCCAACACTAATTTGTTAATGGCTTTTATCATTGGAATTGGCTTTGGCTTTGTTTTGGAAAGAAGTGGATTTTCTTCGTCAAGAAAACTGGCAGGTATGTTTTACGGTTATGATACAACCGTACTTAAGGTGTTTTTTACAGCGGCTATTGTAGCTATGCTTGGCTTGTTGTTTTTCAGTTTGTTTGGCTGGATCGACCTGAGTCTTGTTTATATTAATCCAACCTTCTTATGGTCGGCTATGGTCGGCGGAGCTGTTATGGGAGCCGGTTTTATTACAGGAGGTTTCTGTCCGGGTACAGCTTTCTGTGCCTTATCAATTGGTAAGCTGGATGCTCTTGCATTTATTGGAGGGTTGGTAATTGGTGTATTAATCTTTACTGAAGGATTCCCAATGTGGGAAGGATTGTTCTATGCTGAAAACATGGGAACTCCAACAATCAACCAGTTATTAGGAATCTCTCGCGGAATCTTTGGTTTATTGTTGATATTAGTTGCATTGGGAATGTTTTTTGTTGGTGAGTGGGCAGAACGTAAATTTCCCAGAGAAGAGTATTAATCTGTAAAATTGGATGTTATGAAGATGAGAATTAAACTGGCATTGGCAATTATTCCTTTGGGAATTATCATTGCTGCAGTGCCTGAGAATACAACAAAACCATACAAGCTTACAGCAGGTCAGATGTTGGAAGAGGTGAAAGAAGGGATACAGTTTGTAACGACCGATCAGGTGGCTGATATGATTATTCAGAAAGATCCGTCTTTGCAGTTGATTGATGTACGTGATCAGGATAGTTACGATAAATTTCATTTGCCAGGAGCAATAAATATTCCTTTGGCTGATTTGTTATCGCCAGAAAATGAGGATTATCTGAATCAAGATGTAAAAATGAACGTTTTTTATTCGAACGGTTCTACCAGTGCAAATGAAGCATGGATGATTACCCGACAGTTGGGTTACTTGAATAATTATGTGATGCAAGGTGGGTTGAATTATTATGCTGAAACAATAATGAATCCGCAAAAGCCTGCCTCTACAAGTCCGGATGATGAATTTGCGCGTTACGATTTCCGTAAAGGAGCCAGTGCTGCCTTAGGTGGCGGTAATTTAAGTGCTGCAACTGAAGATGCACCGGTGGCGCCTAAACCTGTTATTAAGAAAGCTGGCAAGAAGAAAAGAGTGGCTGGTGGATGTTAAAATTCATGTTTAAGGAATAAGTCTTTAACCAAAAGATTAGTTTATTTGTTAGTTAAATAAGTCTCCGAGCTGTTAAACCTGTAAAATGGTTTATTAGCCGATGGGTTAAACCGGAAACAGTTTGGCCTCCCGATCCCTGGATAGGGATAATTTGGAAAGGAGAGATTAGATAAAGCATTATAAGATGCCTGATCTCTGCGTGTACATGGAGGTCAGGCATTTTTTTTTATGAAGTAATTTAATGGCAAAACGAAACCTAAATAATTGGTTATTAATTTCTGGTAATGGAAGGCATGTTGGGAAGACATGGTTGGCTGAACGTTTCATTCACCAATTATCGGAGTCGGAAAATGTGGTTGCCATAAAAATAGCTTCGCATATGCATCAATTGGGTCCGGAAGTGAAATGGCTCGACGGTGGACCTGATAAATGGATGATAGGGGAAGAGACCGATACAAAATCAGATAAGGATAGTGTGCGGATGCTAAAAGCCGGAGCTGAAAAGGTCTTTTATGCACAAATGAATGATGATATATATAATCTGGATCAATTGAATTATCTGGATAAGGTATTAACCGGTGAAGAACTGATCATTTGTGAATCTGCTTCAATAGGGAATTTTATCAATCCTGGTGCAGCATTTTATGTGTATGATCCAAACAACATAGCAAAGAATTGTAACTGGAGTTTTTCATATCAGGCTCTGGAGTCCTTGCAATCAAAAATAGTAAATCCGCCAAAAAAAATACGATGGGAAAAGAACAGCTGGATAATCAACTGATATCAGTTGAGGAGGCAAAGGTGATTGTTGAGAAAGTAGTGAAGCCTTTAAAGACCGAGTCAGTTTCATTAACAGATGCCCAAGGCAGGTTTCTGGCTGAGGATGTTTTATCAACCGTTTATATCCCTCCGTTTAATCGTTCTGCAATGGATGGATTTGCCTGTCGCAAGGAAGATCTTAAGAGACCACTGTCGCTAATTGGTACCTTGGCTGCCGGAGATTCAACAAAATATCAAATCAAAGAGGGTGAATGTGTAAGAATTATGACAGGAGCTTCAGTTCCTGATGGTGCTGATACGGTAATAATGGTTGAAAATACCAGAGAGAATGATGGGAAGGTTGAGTTTTTGAAAGATGATACCAAATCGAATATCAGTCCTAAAGGGGAGGATTTAAAACCGGGTGATTTGCTGGTTTGCAAAAATACTCTTCTGAGGTCATCTCACATTGCAGCTTTGGCATCCTCAGGTATAGCAAAAGTTGAGGTATATCAAAAGGCATCTGTTGCAATTATTTCAACAGGAAGCGAATTAATTGAACCTGGATCAGAATTACTGGAAGGTCAGATTTATAATAGTAATGGTTACCAGTTAAAAGCCCGTTTAAAAGAGTTAGGCTTTGATGCCCTTAATTATGGTGTCAAGAAAGATGATTATCAAACTCTGAAAGAAGAAATCGAATCGGCTGTTACGAACCATGATTTGCTTGTTGTGACAGGTGGTGTTTCGGTAGGCGATTATGATTATATTCCGGCTATTGTAAAAGAATTGGGTTTTGAAATTCATTTCTCAAAGATGAGCGCCAAGCCCGGAAAGCACACCCTGTTTGCCTCAAAAGAAGACAAATACATTTTGGGCTTACCGGGTAATCCTGTTTCTACTTTTATTCAGTTTGAAGAATGCGGGCAGTGGATTTTGCATGCCATGTGTAATCGTTGCTTTCAACCTTTGCGAATTGAGATGGAAATAGCCTATCATCACCGAAGAAAAAGAAGTGATAGATTCGAACTTTTTCCTGTATGCATCGCTGGAGATGGTCAGATACAAAGTTTAACCTATCATGGTTCAGCGCATATGCATGCTCTTACTCAAGCCAATGCTTTGATGGAAATACCTGAAGGTATTAATGAGTTAAATCCCGGAGATAAAGTTTATGTTAGACCCCTATAACAGACATATCACTTACCTGCGCATCTCCGTAACAGACCGGTGTAATTTGCGTTGCCGTTATTGTATGCCCGAAGAAGGGGTTGATTTAATGGCACATGAAGATATTCTTCGGTTTGAAGAAATTGAGCAACTTGTTAAGTTGTCTGTCGATAATGGAGTTACCAAAATAAGACTGACAGGTGGAGAGCCTTTAGTTCGCAAAGGTATTGTTGAATTAGTTGAGATGATCGCTAGAATACCCGGTGTTGAAGATCTGTCGATGACGACCAATGGAATTCTGCTGGATAAATATGCATCTGATTTAAAAAAGGCCGGACTCAAAAGAGTGAATATAAGTCTGGACACAATGGATGCTGAAAAATATAACTACATCACCAGGGGTGGAGATATTAATAAGGTTTTCAAAGGAATTGATGTTGCTCAGAAAGTTGGTTTGGAACCAGTAAAGATTAACTGCGTCGTTCGTAATTCGTCAGACGAACCTGATGCTCTGGCTGTAAAGGAATTCTGTGAAGCAAACAATTTATCTATTCGTTATATCCATCAAATGAATCTCGAGGATGGTACTTTCTCAAAAGTAGATGGTGGTGATGGTGGTAATTGCGCTAGTTGTAACCGACTTCGTTTAACAGCCGATGGCTCATTTAAACCCTGCTTATTTAATGAGTTGGGATATAACATTAAAGAGTTTGGGCAAGAAAAGGCATTTCAGATGGCTATCAAAAATAAACCATTGGCAGGAACACGCAATAAATCAGGACGTTTTAATCAGATTGGAGGATAGAAATGGCAAATAAATTTTCGCATATCGATGATAAAGGTAAAGCTAACATGGTGGATGTTGGTGATAAACCAATTCAAAAAAGAACTGCTAAAGCCAGTGGTTTTATCAGCCTGAATAAGGAAACGGTGGGACTGATTACCGAGAATAATATGAAAAAGGGTGATGTGCTAACGGTTGCTGAAATAGCCGGAATTCAGGCTGCAAAGCGAACCTATGAACTCATTCCTTTATGTCACACAGTAATGCTAACGAAAGTGGCTGTTACCTGTCATCTTCAGGCAGATGGAGTGAAGGTTGTATCTGAGGTGAAATGCAGTGTCGAAACGGGTGTTGAAATGGAAGCTTTAACGGCGGTAAATGTTGCTTTGCTAACAATTTATGATATGTGTAAAGCCGTAGACAAAGAAATGGTCATGTCAGATATCAAACTGGATTTGAAAACAAAAGAATAACCGTATGAAGATTGAAGTGCTTGCCGTAAATATTTCTGAGAAGAAAGGTACAATTAAAAAGCCTCAGGCTTTTATAACACTTAACGAAAATGGTGTTGAAGGGGATGCTCACAGTGGACCATGGCACCGGCAGGTAAGCTTATTGGCGATTGAAAGCATAGAGAAGTTTGCAAAGGAAGCAGGCCGAGAAATTAAACATGGCGAGTTCGCAGAGAATATAACTACCAAAGGAATAGAATTACATTATCTCCGGCCATTTGATCGTCTAAAAGGTGATGATGTTGAGTTGGAAGTAACACAGATAGGAAAGAAGTGTCACGGTTCAAACTGTAATATTTTTAAAGAGGTAGGTAACTGTGTGATGCCCAAAGAAGGAATATTCGCAAGGGTTATAAAAGGATCACAACTTAAGTCAGGTGATGAGCTTATATTGATCCCAAAAGTGTTTCGGGTGCTTGTTATTACTATGAGCGACCGGGCATTTCATGGTGTGTATGACGATAAAAGTGGTCCGATGGTTCAGAAACTGACAAAGGATTATTTTGAGCAGGAAAGATACCCTGTTGAGGTTACAAACGAGATATTACCTGATGATAGTGTCAGGCTTGAATCAATATTGAGAGAGGCTGTGGATCAAGGTGTGGAAGCTGTTTTTATAACCGGAGGTACGGGTATCGGCCCGAAAGATATCACACCCGAAACAGTAAAGAAAGTTATCGATAAAGAGATACCGGGTATTATGGAATTGGTTCGTTATAAATATGGACAGAATATTCCGGGAGCATTACTTAGCAGAAGCATTGCCGGAGTGGCATCAAAAACATTGATCTACGCTATTCCCGGTAGTCCCAAAGCGGCTAAGGAATATGTCGATGAAATCTATAAAACGTTTATGCATTCCATCCGAATGATAGAAGGAATCGACATGCATTAAATTCCATCTACATTCAGCCCTGTTACATGCCATTTGTATTGCAATTGGTTTTTCAAATCCTTATTTTGAGCTGCCTGCATTGTGTTGTTGGTTGTTTGTCCTTAAATCTGTTTAAAATTACATGGTGTAGGTATATTCGGCGATTAGCAAAAATTAGATCGATAACAAAATACAGTGCAATGAAAAAATTACTATTCCTGATCAACATGGTATTATTTGCTTCGGTGATGTTTGGACAAAGTCTTACCTCACCAGATGGGAATTTTAAAATGCAATTCCAGCTTATTGATGGAAAACCCAGTTACAAACTCGACTACAAAGGTAAAGCCATTGTGAAAGAGAGTCATTTGGGATTTGAATTGTTTGATGCTCCCGATTTATTGGATGGATTCAAGATGGTTGACAATAAAACATCAACTTTTGACGAAACCTGGAAACCTGTTTGGGGTGAGTACAAAGAGATTCGTAACCATTATAACGAACTGGAAGTTACCGTTAAACAAGAAGAAACAAACCGTGAGATGATTATTCGTTTTCGTTTGTTTAACGATGGTCTGGGATTTCGCTACGAATTTCCTGAACAGGATAACCTTACCTATTTTGTGATTAAGGAAGAGCATACTCAGTTTGCTATGGCAGGCGATCACACTGCTTACTGGATTCCTGGCGATTTTGATACACAGGAGTATGATTATACCATCTCAAAAATGTCCGAAATCAGAGGACTGATGAAGGGTGCCATCACAGGAAATGCTTCTCAGAAACAATTCTCAGAAACAGGAGTGCAGACAGCTCTGATGCTAAAGAGTGACGATGGTTTATACATTAACCTTCACGAAGCAGCTTTGATTGATTATGCATGTATGCATCTTAATCTGGATGATAAAAATATGGTGTTTGAGTCATTCTTAACACCCGATGCACAGGGTAAAAAAGGATATATGCAGGCTCCTTGCACAACTCCGTGGCGTACGGTTATTGCCAGCGATAAGGCCGGTGATATTCTTTTATCAACATTGACATTGAATTTGAATGAGCCTTGTGCTTATGAAGAGACTGACTGGATTAAACCGGTTAAATACATTGGCGTTTGGTGGGAAATGATTACTGGCAAAAGCTCATGGGCTTATACCGATTTGCCAAGTGTGAAAATCGGAGAAACAGATTTTTCAAAAACAAAACCAAATGGGAAGCATGCTGCCAATAACGAGCATGTGAAATATTATATCGACTTTGCAGCAGAACATGGTTTTGATGCCGTTTTGGTGGAAGGATGGAACATTGGTTGGGAAGACTGGTTTGGTAAGTCAAAGGATTATGTGTTTGATTTCTTAACTCCTTACCCTGATTTTGATGTGGAAATGCTTCGCGATTATGGTAAGAGCAAAGGGGTTCGTTTGATGATGCATCACGAAACATCAAGCTCAGTTCGTAATTACGAACGTCATATGGATGCAGCTTATCAGTTTATGGTGGATAACAATTACAACTCTGTAAAAAGTGGTTATGTTGGTGATATCATCCCTCGTGGTGAAAAACACTACGGACAATGGATGGTGAATCATTATTTATATGCGGTTAAAAAAGCAGCTGATTATAAAATTATGGTGAATGCTCACGAAGCTGTTCGTCCTACAGGTTTATGTCGTACGTATCCAAACCTAATTGGTAATGAGTCGGCACGTGGAACCGAGTACGAAGCTTTTGGCGGAAGTATGCCATATCATACAACCATATTACCTTTTACCCGCCTGATTGGTGGTCCGATGGATTATACGCCTGGTATTTTCGAACAGGATGTTAGTAAGTATAATCCCGATAATCACTCCTGGGTAAATACAACCATTGCCCGTCAGCTTGCTTTGTATGTTACTATGTATAGTCCTTTACAAATGGCTGCTGATATTCCTGAGACCTATGAGAAGTTTATGGATGCATTCCAGTTTATTAAAGATGTGCCAGTTGATTGGGATGATACAAAAGTCCCTGAGGCAGAACCTGGCCAATACATAACTTATGCACGTAAACAAAAAGGTTCGGATAACTGGTTTGTGGGTAGTACAAATGGCTATGACGGACGTGTATCAAAAGTGAATTTTGATTTCCTGACACCTGGTAAGAAATACATTGCCACTGTTTATGCCGATGCCAAAGATGCTCATTATAAGAATAATTCACAGGCATATCAGATCAATAAGTATATTGTAACTAGAAAATCTAAACTTAGCCAATATTGTGCTCCGGGTGGAGGATATGCGGTAAGCATTACAGAAGTTACTGATAAGGCTGAACTAAAAGGATTAAAGAAATTGTAAGAAATAGATAGAGTATACTATTGGGCCGCATCCGTTTGGGTGCGGCTTTTTTTGTGTTCTTTAGTTACGTTTTAAATAATCGAACATTTGATTAAGTTTTCAAACGATTTCTTTTTCAGGATAATTATTCTTTTAATTTTGCCCTACCAAAACACAACAAATCGAAATTGAATAGTCTACAATAATTTCGAAGTATAACCTAAAAACCAGGAAAAGTGAATAAACTATCGTATGACAATGGTATATCTTCTACTCCATTGCTGGGTATCACCATCTCGGAACAATTAAAACAAACAGTTGATAAATACCCTGATAATGAGGCATTGGTTGTGCCTTATCAGAATTATAGGGCTTCATATAAAGAATTTTGGGAGCAGGTAGAAGAAGTTGCCAAAGGAATACTTTCATATGGGGTTAAGAAAGGCGATCGTGTTGGAATCTGGTCACCAAACAGGTATGAATGGGTGCTGGTTCAGTTTGCAACTTGTCGTATTGGGGTGATCATGGTTAATGTAAACCCGGCATATAAGGCTGCTGAACTAAAGTATGCTCTTAAGCAATCAGAAATCAGCTTGTTGATTATGTCAAAAGGTTTTCGCCAGACCAATTATTTAGATATACTGAATGAGGTGAGACCTTCGTGTATTCATTTGAAACATATTGTGGTTATTGATCACGACTGGCAGACGATGATTGATGCCGGTAAGAAAGTTTCGGATGAGCAGCTGCATGAGCTGGAAAGCAGTCTTCAATTCGATGATCCGATTAATATTCAATATACTTCCGGTACAACAGGTTTCCCAAAAGGGGCAACACTTTCGCATCACAACATATTAAACAATGGCTTTTTTATCGGAGAGCGATTAGGTTACACCGAAAAAGATAAAGTAGCTATTCCGGTGCCGCTGTATCATTGTTTTGGAATGGTTTTGGCTAACCTGGCCATCATCACTCATGGATCCTGTATGGTATTAACTGGTGAGGCTTTTGATCCGGAAGTGGTTTTAAAAACGGTTCAGGATGAAAAATGTACATCACTATACGGTGTACCACTGATGTTTATTGCTGAATTGAATCATCCTAACTTCGATAAGTACGATTATTCGAGCTTACGAACAGGTATTATGGCCGGAGCTTCTTGTCCTGAATCGGCCATGAAAGCGGTTCGCGAAAAGATGAATATGAAAGAAATAGGTATTTGCTATGGTATGACAGAAACATCGCCGGTAAGTACTCAAACATTTGTAGACGATACAGAATACCGCCGTTGTGCCACTGTAGGTAAAGTGCATCCTCATCTGGAGATTAAGATTATTGATCCTGAAACGGGTAAGATAGTTCCTCGTGGAGAGAAGGGCGAATTTTGTACACGCGGTTATTCGGTGATGTTGAAATACTGGAATAACCCGGAAGCAACAGCTGCTGTAATTGACGAAGGCCGATGGATGCATACCGGTGATTTAGCCGAGATGGATGATGACGGATACGTTAAGATTGTTGGACGCATCAAGGATTTGATTATTCGGGGAGGAGAGAATATTTCACCTTTCGAAATTGAAGAGTATCTTCATAATCATGATGAAATAAAAGACGTGCAGGTAATTGGAGTGCCCGATGCTAAATATGGCGAACAGGTGATGGCATGGGTGGTTCTGAAAGAAGGATCGCGTGTAACGGAAGATGAACTGGTGAAATATTGCAAGGGGCAAATTGCTACCTACAAAATTCCACATTACTGGAAATTTGTTGATGAATTCCCAACGACTGTAACTGGTAAGGTTCGCAAGGTTGAAATGCGCGAGATATCTGCCCGTGAATTGGGTTTGGAGCAACGAAAGTAAGATATGATCAGATAATAAATGCCCGATGTAAATAATTGCTTCGGGCATATTTTTTTTTATCGCTCTAGCCGCTGGGCTCTTCATTTTTGGCTTGACCCAAAAACGAAGCAAAAAAGTCAAGACTGCATTAGAAATGGAATCATTTTATCTCAAAACATAAGTGTGGCCGGGTGATCTTCGAACAAGTTCTCAGCTTCCCGGTCTTACTAACGTTTTGCTTCTAAAAGAATGGCATTTCTAATAAGGTCAATTAATTTATGGGTAGTATATACAAGTTATGCTTTTGCTGCTTCCAGTTCGTTCAGGTGTTCCATCTTTTTTGTTTCAAGGAAACCCTTGATATCGCTCAGATGTTCTTTTACCTTTTTGTTTCCAAACTCATATACTTTGCTGACCAATCCATCCAGAAAATCACGATCGTGTGAAACAAGAATTAGTGTGCCATCATAAGCCTGTAGTGCACTTTTTAAAATATCCTTGGTTTTCATATCAAGGTGATTGGTAGGCTCATCGAGTATCAACAGGTTAACGGGTTCCAATAAAAGCTTTATCATTGCCAGTCGGGTACGTTCACCACCTGATAAAACCTTCACTTTTTTGGTTGATTCTTCTCCTCCAAACATAAAGGCTCCCAGCAAATCTTTTACCTTGGTACGCACATCTCCCACAGCAATATCGTCAATCGTTTGAAAAACGGTTAGTTCTTCATCCATGAGTGATGCCTGATTTTGTGCAAAATAACCAATCATGGTATTATGGCCCAATTGCAATTCACCGTCAAACTTAATTTCGTTCATGATGGCTTTAACGAGGGTTGATTTACCTTCGCCGTTTTTACCAACAAAAGCTACTTTTTCACCACGTTCGATGGTTAAAGAAGCGTCTTTAAATACCAGGTGATCATCGTAACTCTTACTTAATTCAGTCACAATAACAGGGTATGAACCCGAACGAGGTGCGGGCGGGAATTTCAAACGAAGTGCTGATGTATCTTCTTCATCCACTTCAACCAGTTCCAGTTTTTCGAGCATTTTAACGCGCGACTGAACCTGTAATGTTTTTGAATACGTTCCTTTAAAACGTTCGATAAAAGCCTGGTTCTCGGCAATCATCTTTTGCTGTTCTTCGTATGCTTTCAACTGATGCTGACGACGATCCTGACGAAGTACCAGATATTGTGAGTAGTTTACTTTGTAATCATAAATACGGCCCATGGTTACTTCAATGGTGCGGGTAGTGATGTTATCAACAAAAGCACGGTCGTGGGAGATTACTACAACAGCTTTTCCACAGGCAATCAAAAACTCCTCTAGCCATTGAATTGATTCTATGTCGAGATGGTTGGTTGGCTCATCCAGTAAAATCAGGTCCGGATTGCGTAACAGAATTTTTGCCAACTCAATACGCATGCGCCATCCACCACTAAACTGACTGGTTGGAGCTTGAAAATCATCACGTGTAAATCCCAATCCTAAAAGGATCTGTTCTACCTTGGCATTGTAGTTGGTTTCTTCAATTGAATAATACTTCTCGCTTAGCGCAGAAACTTCTTCAATAAGTTGCATGTATTCTTCCGATTCATAATCGGTACGGGTGGTCATCTCAGTATTGATCTCCTCAATACGTTTTGCCATGGCCTGAATCTCAGCAAAGGCTTGCGATGCTTCTTCGAAAACAGTGCGGTTATCCTCTGTCATCAAATGCTGTGGTAAATAAGCCACCACTTTATCTTTTGGAACCGAAACTTTCCCTTTATTGGCTTCGCGTTCACCAGCCAGAATCTTCAACAGGGTTGATTTACCTGCACCATTCTTACCCATCAAAGCAATCCTGTCTTTTTCGTTAATTACAAACGAAATATCTTTAAACAGAGTGCTTGCACCGAATTCAACGGTTAATCCATCAACAGAAATCATACAATCATTTTTAGCGCTGCAAAGATATATCTTTCAGTCATAAGCACAACAGCTAAAAGAAGTTCGTAAAATTTGATTTGTAAATGCCGGGTTTAGCATGCTTAGGAACCAAGAGGGTTATGAAACAGATATTTTACCTTTTAATCAATTAATATTATCAACTTAATCTCATGGTTTCTTCATCAGATTCTAAATCCTGAATTTCTCTGGCCTTTGATAGAGAAGATGCCACTAATCCTGCCGGAACAGTAACCACACCTACTCCAAGTACTAAGATAAAGAAGGTGAAAATTCGACCTGCAACAGTGATCGGATAAATATCACCATAACCAACTGTAGTTAAGGTTACAATTGCCCACCATAAACTGTGAAATATAGATTTAAAAGCCTCAGGTTGAGCTTCATTTTCAAATATATAAATTCCGGATGCAGAGAGAAAAATAAAGATTGCGGTCGTAATGAAGAAAAGAATTAGTTCTTCCTTTATTAATAGAAATGCAATATGAAACCTTCTTAATGCCCTACTGTAGCGTATTAACTTGAAAGCCCTGAATACTCTGAAAACCCTGAATATTCGTAATGCTCTCAGATCGATTGTGAATTTTAGATAGAAGGGGAGAACAGCAAGTAAATCAATGATTCCGTAAAAACTAAAAATGTATTTCAGAGGTTTATCCGATACGTAAATTCTTAGTATATATTCAATAGAGAATAAAATGACACTTACTACTTCAATAATATAGAGAATTTTTCGAGTCTGTTGAGTAATGTCTGGTAGTGTTTCTAATGCAAATGAAATAAGAGAAATTAGAATTAAAATTTGAATGAAATAATCAAACCGTCTTCCCCATGTATTTGTATTATCCTCTATAATGCTCTTTAAATTCGCTTTTTTCATTGTATTTCATATTCAGATAGAAATATCTATCTAAAATAGAGAAACAATTTATTTTCTTTTATTGATTTTTGAATTCTTTACATAGCTGAACCTATCTTGATAAGTATTTTTGATCAGCAATGATTACTAATCAAATTGTATGTCAGTTTTTATATCAGAATCTCTTAAAAATAGTTTTGTAATGAATCCGAAATCTATTCTTATAAAAGTACTTTTTGCTTTCATATTGTTGAGCCCGTCCTTTGTTGTAAAAGCACAAGTGAACGAAGGAAATATTATTACTGATGAAGGAGCCTGGTGTTGGTTTGCAGACCCACGAGCTTTACATTACGAAAATTCTGAAGGTACCATTAATAGTACTTATATTGGGTACATTGATGTACATGGTAATATCAAAGCAACTCAACACAATTTTTTAACGGGAGTAACCAATGAAGTGTTGATACGTTCTTATTTTCAACCCGACGATCACAATAACCCGTCATTCTTAATATTGCCCGATGAGCGTGTAATGATTTTCTATTCACGCCATACCGATGAAGCCTGTTTTTATTATCGTATCTCAACAAAGCCCGGAGATATAACATCATTGGGAGATGAAATCAGGTTGAATACACAATATAATACCACCTATCCGTCACCATTTATTCTTTCCGATGATCCGGATCATATCTATCTTTGCTGGCGAGGTATTAACTGGCATCCTACCATTGGTCGTTTAACTATGCCTGATGCAAATGATGAGGTATCGTTCGATTGGGGACCATATCAAATGGTACAGTCAACTGCTGCTCGTCCATATTGTAAATACGATTCGAATGGTAAGGATAAAATTAATCTGACTTATACTCTTGGTCATCCTGATAATGAATATCCAAACTATGTTTTTTATAACTATGTGGATATAAATACCAGGCAATTAAAAGATATAAATGGAACTATATTAAGTAACATTTCCAATGGTCCTTTAGGTGTTAATCAAACCACATTCCCAAATTCTTTTCCTAACGCAGTTGTTGATAACCCAACAAATAAGCGAGATTGGGTATGGCAAACAACAATCGATACTGACGGGAATCCTGTAATTGCAATGGTGCAGATCAGCTATGATAAATCATCGCACGACTATTACTATGCCAAATGGACAGGTAGTGAGTGGCGTAAAACATTTTTAGCCAATGGAGGAGGTCATTTTCATCAGACTCCGGGGCTGGAACTATGTTATAGCGGAGGTATGGCCATTGATGACAAAGCACCTAATGAAGTATATTGCTCAGTTCCGGTTAATGGTTCTTCAGGGAGTGTTTATGAGTTAAATAAATATTCTTTGGATGAAGATGGAGTTGTTTTATCAACAGAACAAATAACTACAAATTCTGAATTAAATAATGTTAGACCATATATTATAACCAATTCAGATGATAGTCCTATGAAGTTGGTTTGGATGCACGGTAATTATTACGATTGGATTGTGAGTTCATCACGACCACAAGGATATGCAACAGGTATTAACAGTGATTACGCTGTTTTTACCGGTAATATTGATTTGACTAATGGATTACTCATTGATGAGGCTTTTGATACTGATGTTCCCGGAACTGCAACCACAAAAGATGGTGTATTAGTTGTTACAGAAGATACCTATGGAGCCTTTGCGGTTGAGGAGACTTCGACTTTTTCAATCTCATTCTCTCCTTATCTCTATTCAGAATCATATGCCGGTATGATGCTGGAAGCTGGTTTATTGGAATACGGATTGGATGCATCAACCACTAAACCTTACTTTAGAGTGGGTGGCGAAACATACAATAGTAACAATCTACTGGGAACTTCAGATGTTTGGCAAACAACAAACCGTGGTACCGGAGGACAATGGTATACTCCGACTAAACTGGAATATTTTAATCTTACTCTTACTTATGCCAATAATATTTTAACCATTTATCGAAATGGATTGATTGATCAGGTGATTGAAATTGAAGGATTGACGTTGAGTGATCTTAAATTAGGTGGTTTTAATGGCTGGGTTGAGGATTGCAAAATTTATAATAGAGCATTGATTCAGGAAGAAGTTAGAGAGTTAACGAAAGTCAGCTTGGCTTATGCCTTAAATAATGAAATGTTGACAGATATGGAGCTGCAGAGTTTATCAGTTCCGGCAAATATCTTCACAGATATTGTATTGCCTTCAAAAACTGTATCAGGAAATGATATTAACTGGTTATCTGATAATACTTCTGTTATTTCAAGTAACGGTATTGTAACTTTACCAGGTGTTGTCACTACTGTCTCTTTAACTGCGACTATTAATGTTACAAGTAAGCATTTTGATGTCGAAGTTTGGCCTCGTAATATTAATAACAACCTGGTATTGAAATACACTTTCGATAGTGAAGATGAATATCTTCAAAATGGAATACGTTTTGTGAAAGATCAATCAGACAACGGATTGGATGCTGTAGTTCATGGAAGTGCACAGATTAACGGATCACTTGTTCTAAGCTCCAACACTGCAACAGGGTTTTCGACGAATGGTTATGTGGTGGCACCTGAAGGTATTCTGGATGAGATTCGAAGCTTCACTTTCTTAGCCACAATTAATCCGGAGTCGCTTAGTAATTTGCCTCGTATTTTTGACTTTGGCTCAGCCAGTTCTAATAGTTATTTTTTAAGGGCTAATGGCTTTTCTGCGGGATATAAGTATAATGGTAACTCAACCACTTTAATAAATGCATCTCAAAGCCTTTATGTTGGAGAGGAAGCTAAAGTAGCCATGACTTTTGATGCTAAGACAAAAACAACAGCCATCTACCTCAATGGAGTTAAGTTGGCTAATAGCACTTCTATAATTTACGAACCTTATCAATTAACCAACATCGCATCAGACAAAAGAAATTACATTGGTCGTACACAATGGTGGGATACCAGTGTTGCTAGTAGTAATGTTGATTTTAAAGGAACTATTGATGAGGTATATGTTTATGATATCGCTTTATCTGAAGAAGAAATTAGCACAATTCAATCAGATCCTACATCAATAAATAAAACAGAAACAGGATTATATAGCTTATTCCCAAATCCGGTATTATGTAATAATGTTGTGAAGGTTGATTATAAGTTGGAGGAAGTCAATTCGAATAATATAAAGTTAGAGGTAGTTAATTTAAAGGGAGACTTGGTGTGTAGCTACTTTCCAACATCTTTCCCATTTGAAATGAAAGGATTTCGATCTTCAGGGATATACTTTGTGAATCTGTTTAACGGGAACAAAATTCTTGGTATGGAAAAGTTGATTGTAATGTGATTCTTAAAGAGAAAATTTTAATTATAACTTTTCTAATCGCTCAATAACCTCGTTTTTATAGCTTCTGCTTATGGGTATTTCGTGGTTGGCTATCTCAACGATTTCATGGGTAAAAGCCTTAATATGCTGAATGGCTACAATAAAGGAGCGATGTGTTCTGATAAAGTTAGTTGATGGTAATTTAGCCTCAATATTACTGATTGTTTCGCGGGTAGTAATCGTCTGGTCAGTTAGATGAATTCTGATGTAGTCACTCAGACTTTCGATAAAGAGAATTTCATTAAAACATATTTTTACCATTTTTCGATCGGAGCGAACAAAAATAAAATCATTCGTTTCAGATTGAATCTCCTCCATCGAAGTTTTATGTATTTGAGGGGTTTCATCCAGATATTTTTGAACCGATTGAAGAAGTCGGTCAAAAGCTATGGGTTTGAGCAGGTAATCAACAGCTTTCAAATCAAATCCGTCAATGGCATATTCGCGATAGGCAGTAGTAAAAATTACCTTACAGTTTCGGTTGATCGCTTTGGCAAAATCAAGTCCTGATATTTCAGGCATGTTAATATCGAGGAAAATAAGGTCAATGGATTGGTTGGTTAACCATTGAAAAGCTTCCAGTGCATTTTTACATAAAGCCACCACTTTAATCTGGTCAATCTTGCTTAAATGACTTTCCAGAACATCGCGGGCAGCCGATTCATCATCAACAATCAGGCAATTAATAACTTTGCTCATGGAGTAAATTGTTTTAAATCATTGATGGTTAGTTCTGCAATAAACCATTGGTTTTCGGGTTGTATCAATAGTTTATAATTATTACTGTAATGCAAATCAAGGCGCTTTCGAATGTTATTTAATCCTATCCCTTCATGCTTTAATTCATCATACTCCCGAATACTGTTAGCTACCTTAAATACCAATTGTGATTGTTTTAATTCGATATGAATATTGATGGTCAGAAAGCCATTCACAATTTCTCCGTGCTTAAAAGCATTTTCAATAAAAGGGATTAACAGCATTGGGGCCGTTTTAATGGAATCGCCATTGATTGCCTTATTAAAGTTCACCTTCAGATGATCTTTAAATCGTATGCGCTCCAGTTCGATGTACTCTTCAATATGGGCAATTTCTTCTTTTAATGGAACTTCAGCCTGATGAATCTGGTAAAGAATATAATCCAGCAGATTTGATAAGCGAAGAATCACTTCCGGGGTATGTTCCGACTGCTTAATGGCCAACCCATAAATGGTATTTAAGGTGTTGAAAAGAAAATGAGGATGAATCTGTTGCTTCAGATATTGCAGTTCCTGTTCTTTTAATTGAAGCTGGGTTGTTAAGATTTTGTTTTCCAGTTCTTTGTTACGGGCATCGGTTTTAAAGTTATTATTCAAAATGCGAATGAAACTAATAATACCTACTATCAAATAAACCAACATCAGAATAAACAAGAAATTTTTACTCATTGGTGGCATTACTGAAGTATTGAATTTTAAAAGAAAAATGAGGCAGGCATAAAGTGCCAGTACAATCAGGTAAGAAGAAACCACCAGGGTATAAAATGAATACAAAGCAAATAGTTTGTATTTCTTTGTCAGTAAAAAACGAGGGATCAGATATCGCTCCATAAAATAGGTGACTCCCATGGTGAGTGGCAGTAAGCAACTCGAAAACCATGTGATGTATACTTTATCGTCTGAATTATAACTGAAGAAATAATAGAAGAAAAACCAAACACCAATCCAAAACAGGAAATGGATTCCTACGGTTTTGATTGATATTTTAATTGGTTTCCACATTCTTACAATATTAGTATTTTTTAGAGTTATAGATTAGTATTATCGACCAAATACCAATTTAAGACTCATTTTTACCTAATTTAGGAATGTTAAATCAATTGTCCGATGAATTTATGCAGAAAAGCATCAAGAACCGGGAGCTCATCGCTAATTAAAATTCTGTATCGAAAAGCAGTATAAATTAGTGTCAGTATTCATTAAAACATATTGTTATGGCAGATATTATTGGCAAATTAAACGATGGCGGTCCTGTTTTTACTTATCCGCTTTTACTATTAATGATTGTTATTATTGTGATGATCATTATGGCTGGTATAAATAAATCAAATAACGGAAAATCGATAGCATTGATAAAATCATTGGGTTGGTTTGTGTTGGCATGGGGATTTCTTGGAAGAACTTTTGGCCTGATCATGGCTTTTGATAATGTTTCAGCGCATGGTGAACTGACACCTAGTTTATTAGCCGGTGGTTTAAAGATGGCTTTGATAAATCCTTTGTTCGCACTCTTTATCTTCTTGATTGCCAGAGGTGGTGTTCTTTATTTATTATGGATGAAGAAAAAAGAAGATTTTGACGATAAGGGTCAGTTGAAAACGGAATGATTGATGACACATAAAATAAACAAAAGAGGCAAGCCATTTGGCCTGCCTCTTTTGCTTTTAAAGTAATATAAACTTAGGCATCAAGAGTCTAGTTGAGTTTATTTTGAGTCTTTTTTAATATCAGGTTCAGATTATCTTCAAACAGATACAGATAGGTTATTAAATCTGTAATGTATTCAGTTGAACCGTCACTGAAAGTAAATGCAACATCAACAATCCATTCATTCGAATCATCATTCAGTTCGCGGGCTACTGCTTGTCCGTTTGCTATAATGGCATCATTTGTATAACGCAGACTAATGGTTGAATTATCATTAACTAACTGAGCAGTCTCAGTAGCCACCTTTTCACTTTCCATCTCTTTTGTTTCAATTATTGAGATATCATCAAGTAACTGAGCACTGTTAACATCTGCCATCAATTTAATATTGAAAATTTGAGTGGAAGATTGCAGGTTCTTAATCAAGGGATTATCGTCAGATGTCTCCTCATATGTGCCGGATATAACTTGTTCAAAAATCAGTTCAAAATCGTTCAAAAGCGTATATCGCCAGATTGCATTGTTGTCTTTTGCCGACATCTCAGACTGGAATGAATAGGGTATAGGATTGAAGGTTAGGTTCAGATTTTCAATTTTTCCGGAATCTGAAAAATCGATAATAATATTGCTGGAGGCTACCAGTTTATCATCTACTTTAATTTCCAGATAAAGACTCTTAAGAATTTCAGTCATCGTTGATCCATCATCCAATTCATCTCCTTTTCCCGGGAAATCACCATCGTATGTTGAAAAATCATACAGTCTGAGGAAAGCATTGTTTTCCTCCTTGCCAGGTTCTGATGGAAAAAATAAGGTAATATCATCGCCCAGATCAGATGTTTGTTCAAAATCAGATAATTCATTGTTCCACTCCCAGGTTCCGTGTCCCTGATTCCATAATATTCCTAGATCACCACAACTGGTAGTTGTCAATAACATCAAATCTTCAAACTGGCTTTGTACGAAAGTTTCATTTGCCATTGACTCTCCAATAAGTGCAATAGAATAAACCAGATTTTGATGGCTACTCATTTCTTTCGTCATGTAAGCTGATAAATGTACACCTAAGGTGGCAAACGAAGTTTCGGATAAGCCTTTGGTCTCACTAAAAAGTGCGAGCCCTGCATTAATAATATTCTGCTTATCCTGTGAAGCTCCTAATGTACTGAACTGATCGCCGGAATCTTCCCTGTTACAACCTGTATATAAAAGATTGAAAACCAGTAGGAATGAATATATGTAAGCTAATTTTTTCAAAATGTCGAATTCTATTAAGATTGATCTCACTCTCTAGTATGACAAATAAACTAGCATAAACACGTATTTTGTTTTGAAAATAGCAGAAAGTGAGCGTGTTACTGTATTTATTAATTAAGTATTGAGAAGTAAAATAGTCTATTTCTTCAGTTTTATTTAACTTTAACTAATGACTTCAGTGGAATTATTCTTTAATGATAATAGCACTGGATGTAGAATTCAACTTGTATTTATCCAATCATAACTATGAAAAGAAGACATTTTATCCTAAGTTCTATGATGGCAGGAGCTGCATTAGGTATTAATGCATGTAAACCTAAGGGACAGGGATTAGAGGAAGATTCAAAATCAGATGTTGCCAATAAATTTGATTTAGAAGAAATCACAGTTCAGGATTTACAAAACAAAATGACTGAAGGTGAATTAACTTCGGAGCAAATCACGCAGCTGTATATCGATCGTATTAAGAAAGTTGATCAGGTAATGACAAAAGCTGTGGTGGAGTTAAATCCTGATGCCTTAATGATTGCTCAGGAACTGGACAAAGAACGGAAGGAAGGTAAAGTAAGAGGTCCGCTTCATGGTATACCTGTACTTATCAAAGACAATATCAATACAGGTGATAAAATGATTACTTCAGCTGGTTCTTTGGCTTTCATCAGTCATAAGGCTTCTGGTGATGCCTTTATTATTAGCCAGTTGCGTGAAGCCGGTATGGTATTGTTAGGTAAAACAAATCTGAGTGAATGGGCCAATTTCCGATCAACCAATTCAAGCAGTGGTTGGAGTGGAAGAGGTGGTCAGACCCGCAATCCGTATGTGTTGGATCGTACACCATGTGGATCATCTTCGGGTTCAGCCGTGGCTGTATCTGCAAATTTAGCACCTCTTGCAATTGGCACTGAAACAGACGGATCCATTGTTTGTCCGTCTGGTATAAATGGTATTGTTGGCATCAAACCAACTGTTGGAGCCTGGTCGAGAAGTGGTATAATTCCAATTTCTGAGAGTCAGGATACAGCCGGTCCAATGGCACGAACCGTAAAAGATGCAGCCTTACTGTTGAGAGCTTTGGTTGGCAAGGATGATGCAGATGAAGCAACGAACAAACAACCTGATAATTTTGGTATCTATCTGAATTTTGATGAATTCGCACTGGAGGGATCCCGAATTGGATATTTAAAACAAGTCTCTGCCTTTGACACACGTGTTAGTGCCATAATGGATGAGGTCGTTCAAACCTTAAAGGATAAGGGTGCTGATGTTATAGAGGTTGAGACGGATGACGAATTAAAGCAACTGGGTCAGCATGAGTGGACGGTTCTACAATGTGAGTTTAAAGATGGAATTAATAAGTATTTGGCTGCCCATCCTGGATTACCTTATAAGACATTGACTGATTTAATTGAATTCAATAAAAAGAATGCTACAAAAGAAATGCCCTGGTTTGGGCAGGAGATTTTTGAATTGTGTGATCAGACGAATGGACTGGAAGATGAAAAGTATAAAGAGTCGATAAAGAAATGTAAGGAGCTGTCGCAAACAAAGGGAATTGATAAACTGATTGATAAATATAAGCTGGATGCATTGATGGCTCCAACCAATGGATCTGCCTGGGTAATTGATTTTGTAAATGGTGATAACTTCAAAGGCGGAAGTTCACAACTGGCTGCTGTTTCTGGTTATCCGAGTGTTACGGTTCCTGCGGGTGATATTAAAGGCTTGCCAATTGGGGTTTCATTCTTTGGAAAAGCATGGACAGAGAGCCGTTTAATACAATTATCATATGCATACGAACTGGCCAGTAAAAAGAGAATTGTACCTGCTTTTAAAACCAGTTTACTGGATGAGGCATAAGTAATTTTGTGGAATTTTATATTGAAAAAGCCGGGGTCAGCAAATGATCCCGGCTTTTCAGTAACAACCTAATCGATAATTTTTAGAGATATGTTCATTGCTTACACGAAGCAATGAATTTGACTTAGCTTAAATATTCATGTACTTTTTCAGCGGCTTCACGTCCTTTGGCAATGGCAGTTACCACCAAACTGGCACCATTTGAAGCATCACCTGCAGCAAAAACTTTTGCTTGGCTTGTTTGGTAATTACCGTCCACTTTAATATTGCCACGTCCGTCAAGCTCAAGGCCGAATTCGTTAACAATACCTTCGTGAACAGGACTCACAAAACCCATCGATAACAATATCAATTCTACATCCATAATTTCAGTAGTATCGGGTTTTTCAGCCATTTTCCACTGGCCTTTATCATCTTTGCTCCATTCCACTTCAACAAGCTCCACCTGTTTCAATTGACCATTCTCACCAATAAAACGTTTGGTGTTCAGGCTCCAGCGTCTTTCGCATCCTTCTTCGTGCGAAGTAGATGTTTTAAGTACTGTTGGCCAGTAAGGCCATGGGTTGCCCGCAGCACGTTCTTTTGGAGGCTTAGGTAAGATCTCAATTTGAGTCACTGATTTAGCTTTCTGACGAATAGATGTTCCAACGCAGTCACTACCTGTATCACCACCACCAATTACCAATACATTTTTACCTGTGGCAATCAAACGCTCACCATTGGTAAATTGCTCACCACGGTTTACTTTGTTTTGTTGTTTTAGAAAATCCATCGCAAAATGAATTCCATTCAATTCACGACCTTCAGCCGGTAAATCGCGTGGTTTCATGGCGCCGATAGTAAGAACAACCGCATCGAATTCTTTTAACAATTCTTCACCAGTTACATCTTCACCTACAGCAGTATTAGTTTTAAAAATGATGCCTTCTTGCTCAAAAATGGCTAAGCGGCGATCAATAACTTTTTTATTTAGTTTGAAATCAGGAATACCATAACGTAATAATCCACCAATGGCATCATCCTTTTCGAACAAAGTAACAGTATGACCAGCCTGATTTAATAGGTCGGCAGCCGACATTCCTGCAGGTCCCGATCCAACCACAGCTACTTTTTTACCTGTTCTGTATTCTGGTATGCGAGGTTGAACAAAGCCTTCTTTAAAAGCTTTTTCAACAATAGAGGCTTCATTTTCGCGAATGGTTACAGCTTCTTTGTGAATTGCCAAAACACATGATTTCTCGCATGGGTTAGGACAAATACGACCTGTAAATTCAGGAAAACTATTGGTTGAGTGAAGAATATCGCTGGCCAGTTTCCATTCTTCCTTGTAAACTGCGTCTTGCCATTCAGGAATTTTACTTCCTACCGGACAAGCCCAGTGACAGAATGGAATTCCACAGTCCATGCATCGTGATGCCTGAAGGACGCGATCTTCCTGGTTTAGTGTTTGCTCAACTTCACCATAATCATCTACACGCTCACTAATGGGGCGGTTGCCACCTTCTTTTCGTGCTATATTCATGAATCCTTTTGGATCTGCCATAATCTAATGTTTTAAAAGAAAAACCGGGACTGGTTCCATTGAACCACACTCGTTCTCATAATCCCGGTTTGCTCTTAATTATTCTTTAAATACTATTCTCTAATAAATGGAGCGTCTTCTGTTTCACGCAACTTTTTCTCAAGCTCTTTGATTTTTTGTTCCTGTAACACTTTTTTGTACTCAAATGGAATTACCTTCACAAATTTAGGTAAGTACTGTGTCCAGTTAACTAATATATCCTGAGCTTTTTCACTATTGGTGTGTAATAAATGCTTATTCAACAGAAACTGCAATTCCTGAATATCGGCATGATCTTCAACTGGAGTTAGGTCAACCAACCCTTTATTGCAGTAATAGTCAAAGTTTCCATCTTCATCAAGCACATAAGCAATACCGCCACTCATACCAGCTGCGAAGTTACGTCCGGTTTTACCCAGTACAGCAACACGTCCGCCAGTCATATATTCACAACAGTGATCTCCCACTCCTTCAACTACAGCATACGCACCTGAGTTACGCACAGCAAAACGTTCTCCGGCAACACCTCTTACATAAACAAAACCATCTGTAGCACCGTATAAAACTGTGTTACCGATAATAATGTTTTCTTCAGGTACAAAATCTGAACCATGAGGAGGAACCACAATGATTTTACCTCCAGACAGACCTTTACCCATGTAATCGTTGGCATCACCTTCTAATTTAAAACTAACACCTCGGCTAAGGAATGCTCCGAAACTTTGTCCGGCAGATCCTTTAAAGGTACAGTTGATAGTATTTTTAGGTAAACCTTCTTCACCATATTTTTTCGATACTTCACCAGATAGCATTGCTCCAACAGTACGGTCAACATTGTTAATGTCTTTGGCAATCCATACTTTTTGCTGGTTCAATAATGCTGGCTGAGCCATCTTAATTAAACTACGATCAAGAACTTCATCAATTTTATGATCCTGAACAGTAGTGTTTTTGATTGGATATTTCTTACCCTCTTCAGGGAAGAATAGCAATTTGCTTAAATCGATACCTTTCGATTTCCAGTTGCTTACTTCTTTATTTTGTTCAAGTAAGTCGCTTCGTCCAATGATTTCATCCATTGATTTGTAACCCAGCTCGGCAAGAATTTCACGAACTTCCTGAGCAATGAAGTTGAAGAAATTAACAACGTACTTGTATTTACCAATGAAACGTTTTCTTAATTCTTCATCCTGGGTTGCAATACCGGCAGGACAAGTATTTAAATGACACTTACGCATCATGATACAACCTAAGGTTACCAATGCAGAAGTTGCAAAACCATATTCTTCAGCTCCCAGCATAGCCATTTTTACAACGTCCAAACCAGTTTTTAACTGACCATCAGTTTGAATTTTAACCCTGCCTCTAAGGTTATTCATAACTAACGTTTGTTGTGTTTCAGACAAACCAATCTCAACAGGTAAACCAGCATGTTTGATGGAACTTGTTGGACTTGCTCCAGTACCACCTTCAGTACCGCTGATTACGATAAGGTCAGCATGAGCTTTGGCAACGCCGGCAGCTACCGTACCTACTCCGTTCTCAGAAACCAGTTTCACACTGATTCGGGCAGTAGGATTGGTATTTTTTAAGTCGTAAATCAACTGAGCCAGATCCTCGATAGAATAAATGTCATGGTGAGGAGGAGGTGAAATTAAAGTAATACCTGGAGTTGAGTTACGCAAGCGAGCGATAATCTTATCAACTTTAAATCCTGGCAACTGACCACCTTCACCTGGTTTAGCCCCCTGTGCAATTTTGATCTGAAGTTCATCAGCATTCACCAGGTAGTTATTGGTTACACCAAAACGTCCACTGGCAATCTGTTTGATAGAACTTCGTGCATCACTCTTGAAACGTTGAGCATCTTCACCACCTTCACCGGTATTACTTCTACCGCCAATGGTATTCATGGCTCTTGCCATAGCTTCGTGTGCTTCTCTTGAAATGGAACCATAAGACATTGCTCCAGTTACAAAACGCTTCATGATGGCTTCAACAGGTTCAACTTCACTAATGTCAATTGACTTGCCTTTGCGAAGTTTCATCAATCCTCTTAAGAAGAGAGGAGTTTGATTGTCATGATCAACTTGTTGGCTATATTCTTTATATTTCGAATAATCGTTTTGTGATGTAGCCCACTGAAGTAATCCTATCGTTTCAGGATTCCATCCGTGTTTTTCACCGTACTTACGATAAGCATAGCTTCCTTTTGAATCAAATGGATTTTTATTGAAAGTTGGTGCAAATGCTTTGGCATGATCAATTGCACTCTCTTTTGCAATTTCTTCAAATCCAATTCCTCCAATTTTAGAAGGTGTTCCAACAAAGCACTTATTAATAACTTGCTCTGAGATACCTAAAGCTTCAAATATTTGAGCACCGTGATAACTTCTCAAGGTACTAATACCCATTTTTGAGAAAATCTTCAATAAACCTTTATCAATTGACTTGATATAGTTTTTACGGGCTGTACTGAAGTCAACATCAATATTACCTTTAGATGTAAGATCATCCAAAATAGCAAAACTTACATAAGGATTAATTACACTGGCACCATATCCTAATAAAAGTGCAAAGTGCATTACTTCTCTGGCTTCTCCTGTTTCAACAACTAAACCAACCTGCATACGCTTCTGAGCTTTGATCAGGTGATGATGTGTTGTTGCTACAGCAAGTAACGAAGGAACTGGTGCATGTTCAGCATCAATATCTTTATCACTAAGAATAATATAATTTTTTCCTTCATCAACGGCTTTTTCAGCTGCTGCGCATATGGCATCAATTGCTTTTTCAAGACCTTTGCTGCCATCTTTGACTTTGTATACCATTGGAATGGTAACATGAGTAAATTCTTCGCGACGGAAATCTTTGATTTTTGCCAAATCATTGTTTGTCATGATTGGGCTTTCGAACTTGATTGATCTGCACTGTGAAGGTTCTTCACTAAGCAAGTTCTTTGATACAGATCCGATATAATTTGTTAATGCCATCACCAAGCCTTCGCGAATCGGGTCGATTGGCGGGTTGGTTACCTGGGCAAATAACTGACGGAAATATGAGAATAATCTCTGTGGCTTATCTGATAGAGCAGCTATTGGGGTGTCGTTACCCATCGAACCAATAGGTTCTCCAGCTGTCGTCGCCATTGGTTTTATAATTTGGTCGAAATCTTCCTTATTATAACCAAATACTTTTAAATAGGTGTCAAATTTATCACCCAATTGCGATTTTACCGGATTATTAGAGGTAATCTCATGCAAGCGAATACGGTTTTCTTTCAACCAGTTTTCGTATGGATGACGTTTTGATAATTGTGATTTGATCTCCTGATCTGGGATAATAATACCCAGTTGAGTATCTACTAATAATAGCTTACCTGGTCTTAAACGTCCTTTTTCTTTAATAGCTTCAGCAGGGAAGGTCTGAACACCTACTTCAGAACCCATTACAATCATATCATCCTTGGTAATCACATATCTGGAAGGACGTAATCCGTTACGGTCAAGTGTACCTCCAATATATCTACCGTCAGAGAAAACGATTGAAGCAGGACCATCCCATGGTTCCATGATAGTTGAGTGGTACTCATAATAAGCTTTTAGACTTTTCGGAATTGGGTTTTTGCTGTTCCACGATTCCGGAATCAACATACTTAATGCATGAGGTAGTGTGCGACCTGTTAAGAACAGGAACTCCAATACGTTATCTAATGAAGCCGAGTCACTCTTATTTGGCTCTATAACCGGGAATAGCTTTTTGAGGTCATCTCCGAATAAATCCGATTCAAGTAAACTTTCTCTGGCTTGCATCCATAAACGGTTTCCTTTAATAGTGTTAATCTCACCATTATGAGCCATAATACGGAAAGGCTGTGCCAGATCCCATGTAGGGAATGTATTAGTACTAAACCGTGAGTGAACCAATGAAATGGCACTCTTAACATTTGGATTTTTTAGATCAAGATAATATTGCCCCAATTGTTCAGGGGTAAGCATACCTTTATATATAAATATCTTTGATGATAAACTAGGAATATAAAAAGCTTCTTTTTCACTTAAGTCAGATTGACGAATCGTGTTTTCTGCTTGTTTTCTGGCAAGATAAAGTTTTCTTTCCAGCAAGTCCTGTTCGTAGTTGCCTTTAACAAATATCTGACGGATAACTGGTTCTGTGCTTTGGGCTATTTCTCCAATCACACTGCTATCTACCGGTACATCGCGATATCCGATTAGTTCGAGTCCTTCCGTGAGAATGAATTTGTCTAGTATTTCGAGGCATTTATGTGCTTCTTTTTCATCTGTTGGTAAAAAAACCAACCCGGTTCCATATTTACCTTTTTCCGGTAGGTTAAAACCACAAGATTTACAAAAGTCATGTGGAACCTGCATCAATATACCTGCACCGTCACCCGATTTATTATCCGAACTTTCTGCTCCTCGGTGGGTCATATTGGTTAATACCTCTAAACCGCGTTTAACGATATCATTGGTTTGTTGTCCTTTAATGTTGGCAACAAATCCAATTCCACAATTGTCACGTTCATTGGCCGGGTCATACAAACCCTGAGGTTTTGGAAATCTTTTCTGCATCATACTATCATCATTATGGAGAGTTACTCAACTACTTATCCCCTGAAAGGTGATTCTAATCTCTCTGTCGTTATGCCTGTAAAACATCTTTCATTTAGAAAGCGACAAGCATTTCCTTGTGAATAATCGTAAGCAAAAGTACAAATTTCAACATCAATCTCCAACTATTTGAAGCTGTGAGGCGCTAATTTTATGACTTTTCGCATGTTTTGGCGCAGAGTTTGTGCAAAGGCGATTGGCTTAAAAAATGCAAATATTTTAATGACCCCCTTTTGAGAGAGGGGTGTAAATAATAAAAGTGTAAAAAAAATGTACCGTACCCCTATAAAATGATAGTATAACGAGTCAAAAAGTAAAAAAATGAAAAAATAACTGTCAAAAAATTAGGATATGAATTTTTTTTTCAGATATATTTGCAGAGTACACCCCTCAGAAGTGAGGGTAAAGAGTTTAAAAAGTACTTTTTTTAGAATTAACTCCCCCAATCAACAATATTAATAAGGCAAATATTAACTATTAATTAATTAACCACATTCCGATGAAAAAGAATTTAATTTTAATTGCTTTGGGGCTTGCATTTGGTTTTTTTGCTAATGCTCAAGAAGAAGAAACACCAGGTTTAGAGATTACTGGATCTGTTGATACTTATTTTAAGTATGATTTCTCAGGTGAATCACAAATACCTACAAGTTTTGCAGGTGACCAGAACTCAGTTTCAATAGGTATGATTGACCTTGGAATTTCTCAAACTGTAGGTAAGGCTTCGTTTGTTGGTGAAATTTCTTTCGGTCCTAGAGGTCAGATCGAATCTTTGCCAGAATATGGATATTTTAATATTCAAAATCTTTATGTGAGCTATGCATTAAGCGATTTAGTTACTCTTACAGCAGGTTACATGGGTACTTTTATTGGATATGAAGTAATTAGCCCGGCAGCTAATTTCAACTACTCAACATCTTATTTATTTACCAATGGCCCATTCCAAAACGCTGGTATTAAAGCTGATTTTGCCATTGCTGATAATTTTGGATTAATGGTAGGTTTATTCAACGACTGGAATATTTATACCGATTTTAATGGTGTATCTGACATAGGAGCACAAGTATATTATGCACCTGCTGATGGTATGGATATTTATTTGAATGCTATCCATGGTTATAATGATGATGCTATCTATATGGGAGCTCCGGGAAAATCTACTGAAATCGACTTAACTGCAGGTTTCCAGTTAGCTGATGCTTTTTATTTAGGAGTTAATGCTGCTACAGCTAGCTACGATTTGAATGATGGTAGTGAGGAAAAAGGTGGATTTTCAGGAATCGCAATTTATCCTCAATATTCTTTCTCTGATAAGGTAGCTTTAGGTTACAGAGGTGAGTATTTCGCATTCAAAGAAACAGAAGTTGCTGGTACAGCTATGGATGATGCATCAAATGTACTATCTAACACATTCACATTAAATTACTATGCCGGACCACTTACATTCTCTACTGAACTTCGTTTTGATAGCGCAAGCGAAGAGTGGTTTACTAAAGAGAATGGTGATCCAACAAAATCTGCTACACAATTTTTATTAGCAGCCATCTATAAATTTTAATTATAAGCCAAAAGTGGTTAGTATATAATTGATTAACTGCTTAAAAATATACAATCCAAATCTATGAAAGTAATAGAGCATCCGAATAAAATTTAGTTAGCACATAGCAACTACACCTTTATCACACACCACCTGGATGCTCTATTACTTTTTAAAGACAAACATGAACCATAAAAAATAACGCCATGAAAAAAATTGAAGCAGTTATCCGTTTGTCACGTTTTGAAGCAGTTAAAGCTGCTCTTGAGGAACAGGATATTACTTTTTTCTCATACTGGGATGTGAGAGGTACCGGAGTGGCTCGCGAAGGTCATTTATACAGAGGTACACTATATGACACAAGTATTATTGAGCGTCGTCTTTTATCTATCATTGTTAGAGACGAGAATGCTGATAAAACTGTACAGGCAATTATTTCAGCTGCTAAAACAGGTGAAATAGGTGATGGTAGAGTATTCGTTTTCGATGTTGAAGATACATTCCGCATCAGAACTGGAGAGTCGGGACCTGAAACCCTTTATGAAAAGTAATTAACAACCTTAAGAAGAACACATTAAAACTTAGAAATTATGGACGCAAACGGAGCATTAGATATTCTATGGGTCTTAATCGCCGGTATTTTAGTCTTTTTTATGCAGGCTGGATTCGCTATGGTAGAAGCAGGTTTTACCAGAGCTAAAAACGTTGGTAATATTATTATGAAGAACTTTATGGACTTCTCAATAGGTTCATTGGTTTTTTATGTAATTGGATATAGCATTATGTACGGAGGCGAAGGAGCTTTCTTTGGTGCATTTGATTTATTTTATGACAAACCAGATGATTTACACAATTTATTCTTCCAAACAGTATTTGCCGCAACTGCAGCAACAATTGTTTCAGGAGCCATGGCTGAAAGAACAAAGTTCAGCACATATCTTGTGTTTTCATTGATCATTACAATGGTAATTTATCCTATTTCAGGTCACTGGGTATGGGGTGGCGGATGGTTAAGCGAGCTTGGCTTCCACGATTTCGCCGGTTCAACTGTAGTACACTCTGTTGGTGGATGGGCTGCTTTAGCTGGAGCTTGGATTATCGGTCCTCGTATTGGTAAATACAATGGCAAAACTAATGCTATCCCTGGTCACAACATGGTATTAGGTGCTTTAGGTGTATTTATCCTTTGGTTAGGATGGTTCGGATTTAACCCAGGATCGCAGTTGGCAATTAGCGGTGATAATGCATATGCTGTTGCTTTAATCGTGATTACTACTAACCTGGCTGCTGCTGCTGGTGCTGCTGCAACAATGTTTGTAACCTGGTTCCGTTATGGTAAGCCTGATTTATCAATGACATTAAACGGTGCTTTGGCTGGTTTAGTTGGTATTACAGCTGGTTGTGATGCTGTATCACCTGAAGGAGCTATTGCAATTGGTGTTATTGCAGGTATTATTGTAGTTTTCTCAATTGAATTTATTGATAAAGTATTAAAGATTGATGATCCTGTAGGTGCTGTTTCAGTACATGGTGTTACAGGTGCTGTTGGAACATTATTAGTAGGTTTCTTTGCTACTGATGGTGGTGTATTCTACGGTGGTGGATTCTCATTACTAGGAGTACAGGCATTAGGTGTTCTTTCTATTGGAGCCTGGGCATTTGGTTTGGGATTGATCTTATTTACTGTTCTTAAATATACAATGGGTCTTCGAGTTTCTGAACAAGAAGAACGTGAAGGACTTGACATTCATGAGCATGGACAAAGCTCATACAACTACTAGACGTTGCGTTGTTTTACTATAATTGAAAGGGAAAGAGGCTGTATCTAACGAGATACAGCCCTTTTCTTATTTAAAGAATTCATCGTGAATAGCTGCAATTGCCTTTTCGCGATCATCAGATGATACAATAAAATAAGATGCAACTGATGATGCACCTGAAATAATCATCTGAACATTAATGCTTTTTTGAGCCAGTGCCATAAACAGTTTACCTGAAATACCTGGTTTCTCCAACATTCCTTCTCCAACCACTGCTATTGTTGATACCTTATCAATAGTTATGATTTCAGTAATGGCTGAAAGATTTAATTCCTCAACTATTTTAAATGCTTTTCTGATATCACTGACAGAAACCAATACATTAATTACAATCTGAGAGGTTATCACAGATTTAATATTAATACCAGCGTTATCCAGAGCCGAAGTTACTTTTGCTAAAACACCCTGTTTTAAACCTACTCCTGCACCTCTGAGCTTAAGAATGCAAAAATCGTTACTGTAGGTAACACTCTTTAAAATACTTTCGCTTATTTCTTCAGAACCGCAAATAGAGGTACCCGGAATAATCTTGTTTTTGAAAGTGTCGATGTTACTTATATTAATGGGAATACCAACTTCTTTAAGAGGTTCAACAGTTCGGGGATGTAATATTCCAGCTCCAAAATAGGAAAGTTCTGCTGCTTCAGAATACGAAAGACTTTTAATGCGTTTGGGATTATTTACCAGTTTTGGATCGGCACTCATAAAACCATCAACATCTTTCCAAACATCTAATGATTCAGCTTCGAGGCAGCGTGCAATTGCTGCAGCTGAATAATCGCTTCCACCTCGTCCAAGCAGGGTGACTTTACCTTCTGGCGAAACTCCATAAAATCCCGGAACAATGTATATCTTATTTTCTTTTAATTTTTCCTGAACCAATTTGGCAGATACTTCAAAGTTAACTGTTGCATTTCCGAATTCACCGTCAGTTATGAGTGGCATATCTTCCGGAAGAGCCTCTACTGCATCTATGCCATTGGCTTGTAGAATGGAAGTAAGAACCAATGAGCTTAAACGTTCACCGTAGCTTAATACTACGTCTTCAACAAATTCTGGAACATCGCCTATATAATGAATGCCGGTTAGGTATCTACCTAATTGATTTATTCGATCCTCAACTTTTGACATTGTCTGATGACGCCATTGTTCATCATCGAAATTTTCAAATATACTTTCTTCCTTAATTTCTCTAAGAAACTTTTTCAGGACGTCAATTTGTGATTCGTCCTTTTTAACTTCTGCTAATGATTGTATCAGGTGGTTGGTAATTCCATAAAAAGCTGAAACAACAATTACCATGGGTCTGTCATATGCTTTTATTACTCGCACAAGTTTTTGGATATCTTCTTTGCGTTTAAGGTTAGATCCGCCAAATTTGGCAACCACTTTTTTCATTCGATAAATATTATTTATAAAAATTCTGTGAATACTATTGAGATCTCCTAGTTAAAGGATAATGTAAACAAGCCCTGTCAGGGCATTCGAAATATCTGAAGTATCATATTAAAAGGTTTAAATTCATTATCTTCCTAACTGGAATCAGGTTTTGGCACCTGCCATTGGTGGTTGCCAGAAGTTCTGCGAGCCTGTCTCTCCCTTCTTCTTAATAAACTCAAACTAATTCAAATGAATTGAATCTCTACAAAACTATATGAAGTGAATTGATTTACCAAACCACGCGTCTTAAAAGCAATTTTTATCCAAAAGGCCTAATAAATCAGGGTGTTGAAACTGATAGTTTAACTGGGATTTAAGTTTTTCGTTGCTAACAACCTTTCCTTCATTGGTTTCATTGGATGTTATTACTTGTGGTGATGGGAAACCCAGTTTTTCTGATGCTTTTGTGTAAAACTCCAGTTTTGTAGGATGTGTATCGGCGCAAGCATTGTAAATCTCATTCCATTGATTCCTATTAAGAAGCAGTTTTATGATGGAAATACAGTCATCAAGGTGAATAAGATTTACCGGGATGTTGGGATCGGAAATGCTTTTGCCGTTTGCAAAGAATCGGCCAGGATGACGTTGCGGACCTATTAGACCAGCAAATCTTATAATGTTTACTTTATTATTTAGTTTTTGAAAAATACGCTCGAAGTTGATGGTTTTGTTATAATTGTCGGGTAGCAAGATGGTATCATCCTCAGTGGCAATTCGGTTTGAATTGTCGTAGGCAGAAGTAGAACTTATAAAGATGACTTTCTGAACGGGACTCTTATCTATTAATGAACTTAATATTTGGTATTGCTCTAATGGATTATTAAGCTTTCTGGGAGGTAGATTAATAATCAGAATCTCTGAATTAAGAAAATCAAGAAAATCAGGCTGATCATTTAAATCAATTAAGTATGGTTTAATATTGTTTTCTTTCAGGCGAGCGATCTTCTCTGATGATGTTGATGTACCCTTAACTATCCAACCGTCATTTGCCAGTGAGTTACCCAAAGGAAAGCCTAACCATCCACAACCCAATATACTTATACTCTTTACTTCCATTAATTAATAATCATCTAGACATGTGTTATTCAATTTCTTTATAAATCGATCAGGTTTTTCCAGTTCATTGAAAAATGATTCGATATATTTTAAAAGCACTTTTCGTTTGTTTTGTTCAAGCCATTCAAATTCAAGGATGGTTTGATAGATAAGGTCTTTTTTCTCCATAAAACCATTAACCAGTATTCCATAGTTACGGTTGGTTATTCGGCATTTTCCTAAAAAGTCTCTTTCGGTTATGCTTTGGGCAACTGACCACTCTGAAGGATTGGCATATGCTGCATTGATAAGTCCTGCATGATCAAAGTCGTAAGGAACAGGGGTTACTTTAAGAACTTTAAAGTTATTAGGTTTGATGAATTTGATGTTATGACCACTTTTAATTCTCCAATCTGTATTGCCAATCATATACATAAACAGAGCTACCCGGTCTGCTTCCAATTCATCGACTTCAGAAAGATGGAATGCACTTGATTTTAATTCAATCGAATTATTTCTTCGGCACATGGCATCTAAAGGCTCAATTAAGAAACCAATATTTTTTGCATGTTTTTCACGTTTGCCGGTGTCGGTGTATGTAACTTCAACCAGGCGTGTTTTCAAACTATTCGGACTTATTATTTCATAAAGTTTGTATGCCAGATATTCTTTTAGCAGGTAATCTTTGTAAATTTTTGATTTCTGGCAATGAGTCACCAGTTTAATTTTACCATAAGTGCCTTCAGCTGTTTTTAGAGAATCAGGTTTGAAGTTTAACATCAGAGGAGGGAAATAACAGTTAATTCTTCTGTAATAACCTCTTGCTTTAATTTTTAGTGGTACATCAAATTTATATGAATCAGACCAATGAAAGGTGCATTCTCCACTGAAATAGATTTCTTCGTTGTCCTTTCTTTTAATTAATTGTGAAAAATCTGTGTTTAAAGTAATTTTTAATAAGGAGTTTTCATCAAAAAGAACGCTGTTTCCACTGTTACTTATTGCCTGACCTAATAATGTTGAATTTGATAAAACTGTGATTAATAGTAAGATTATCAGTTTATTCATGATCAAATGATTTAGAAAAGGAAAGCAATAAATGGGTCCATTCCAACTGAAAGTTATGAAATTTAAAGAAGAAGCAAAATTGCAGTTGAATTTCAGCAAATTAATTAGTAGTTTGAAATATAAAACGAATGCTATGGCAACCTATCGATTTATAATAGACAACGAGGAAGAATTAGGGGAAGGAATTCAGCGTGTTATCATCGAACAATTGAATTATATAAAACAGCAGGCCCGTATTCCTGTTAATATTGATTTATCAACCCATGAAATCAGAAAATCTTTCAAACGTTTGAGAGCAGTTCTTCGACTGATTCGCTATGATATAGGTGAAGAGCTTTTTCTTTCAGAGAATGTGAAATATAAGGAATTTGCTGCCCGTCTTTCACGATTACGGGATATACATGTGATCATTTCGTATCTGGCTAATTGCTTTGAGGCTGAGGAGTTGGTTATTGGTGAAGAAAGTTTTATTCGTTTTATTGGATATTTAAATGAGCAAAAAGAAAAGGAATTAAGGTTGCTGACAGAGAAAGGTGTGATGGAGGATATATTTAAACATTGCAAGAGGCAGTTGAAAGTAGTAAAAGAATATCCCGTTCAGAATCTCGGACCTCATACCATTCATAATGGTGTAATTCATGCTTACAAAAGATGTCTTGATAAGATAGAAGATGCTCAGTTAAGGCTGGATGATGAAGCTCTTCACCAGTTGCGTAAGAAAGTAAAATATTTGTACAATCAAATGCTGTTAATGGAAGCTGTTTGGCCTGAATATTTTGTAACCTATTCTTCATCACTGAGTGTGGCAGCAGAATTATTGGGCGATGATCATAATCATGCGGAAACCATTGCTATCATTGAAGAAACTCCTGACCAGATTATGGGTGAAGATGAAAAGCAGAGTTTAATTAAAAGTCTTACTAATGAAAGAAGACATATAACAAGAGATTTATGGCCTTTATTGGGTAAAATATTCGCCGAAGATGCGGTGGCTTTCGCCAAGCGCGTAAAATCATATTGGTTGATAAGCAGAGAATAGGTCCCGAAGGACCTATTCAAAAATCAAAAATAATATTAGGAATCAGGCACTAATTCGAAGGGGTCGAATTAGTGCTTTTTAGTTTAGTCGAAGCTTTCATGATAAATGCCAAAGCTACAAACAATCCAATGTTACCAGCTAGGAATGCAAAGTCGTTTAATTGCAGAAGAACAAATAAGAATGCATAAAGAATAATTAATAGTGCTGCTACCCAAAAAGCCTGCACCTTATCTTTCAACACTCCATAAGAATATAGTGTTACCATTGAAATGATTGCTGCAGATGCAACCAGGTATGCCCATGTGAAGCCCATAAATTCGCTCAGCGCGGTGAGGATAGAAAAAAACAACACCAAAGCCAGACCCACCAGCAAATATTGTAAAAGCTGGATTGTTTTCTTTTTAACCAATTCGATAAAAAGGAAAACCAATAATGTAAGGCAGATAATAAGAATTCCATATTTAGCTGATCGTAATGATTTTTGATAATGATTTACCGGAACGTATAATTCAACACCCAGTTGATGTTCGTTGATTGAATGTTTCGAACCGATCCAGTATTGCGGGAAATTGCGGTTGAGATGAGTGATGATCCATTGGGCTTTAAAACCATCATCAGAAATAGTGCTTTCGGTAGGCAGGAACGAACCGTTAAAACTTGGATCTTTCCATGTTGATGACAGATTGATATCTGTCTTTTTCCCAATAGGATTGAAAGAAATAGCCTTTGCTCCACTGATGTTTATCGCAATGTCAAATGGAATTTTTTGTTCCAGCATTTCGCTTGAAACAGGGAACTTGACTGTCATTCCTGAAGTAGCCAGATCGGTAGTTGCCATGCCTGCTTCCGGATCGTATGATTGGTTGTTTATTTTAAAGTCTACCTTTCCTTTTATTCCTCTGTTATCAGTTATGGCGATTGATATACAGGCTTTGCTCCAATCAACTTCATCTGCATCAGGGTTGAGTTTGCTCAATGAGTCGAAATTACCTTTGATAGAGAGGTTCGTATTGTAAATAACAGTTTCGTAAATTCCCCGATGCTTTTTATCGGGTTCGATAAAACCTTGTGAGTTTAATTCATCCGGCATGATGTGTAACCATCGTTTTGTTTTGATTTCGTGTCCATCTTTATCCAAAGAATTGTAGTAAACCGGTACATGCATAATCGGACCAGAAATGATTTGCGGACCTCCCCATTGTTGCATTATTTCAGTTTCTACTTGTTGATCTGTGGCTTCTCTCTCGCGGATCACAGATTTTACCATGCTTAAGGGAATGAGTAATACCAGTATCAGTATGCCAACTGTAACTAGTTTAAAAGTAATGGTTTGATACCATTGCTCTGTTCCTGTTGTTTTAAGTTTTACTTCCATAATTATTAAATAAAGTACTTTGTAAAACAAAGTGAATGATTAAAAAAAATTACGTATTACCTAATAGTTGTTCAAGTGCAGCGAGGTGTTTCTTAAAAGATAATTTTCCATACTCGGTTACACTATATGTTGTATTGGGTTTTCGGCCCACAAATTTTTTTGATACATTAATCAGCTCGTTTGTCTCCAGTGCCTTCAGGTGACTGGCTAAATTTCCATCCGTTACACCCAGCAGGTCTTTGAGTGCATTAAAATCGAGTACGTCATTTACCATAAGAGCAGACATAATGCCTAATCTCACCCGATTCTCAAAATTCTTATTTAGTCCTGCTATAATCTCTTTCATCGGTCGTATTTAAGGTACATTACAATACCGTAAATTATATGAAATACTCCAAAGCCAAGGGTCCAGAATAACAATCCGTAATTAAGAAATATGCCAGCTGCCAATCCTAATACGACTTCAATGTACCCTAAGTACTGAATATCACGATGTGTATAGCGCGATGCCATAATCAAAGCAATTCCGTAAAAAATAAGCATAACAGAGGCAACCATTCGAATGTTCTCATGATAGATCAAGATCAGACTAAAAAGACCTCCTATCGTTAAGATTGAAACCATGCTCCACATTACTTTTTTAGCAGTATGTGTCCAGAATGATACTTTTGCCTTACGGGCTTTTCTATAGCTTAACCACCATGCAAATGTTACTGCTACAATTAATACCCCAGTTGCAATTCCCAATAATCCAAGTCGTATAAACAAGGTATTGCCGTGGTACAGATCGACCATGTGCTCATCGTATTTTACCATTCCTGAATCCAATATAAAGAAGTAAGCTATGGCTGCACCAATTATTGCAACTAAACCGGCAGCAACTCCCGAAAGCCCGCTAAGAGACAGAAATTTTGATGACTCTTCCATCATTTGGCGAATCGCCTTGATATCTTGAATTGTCGGATTATTATCTTTCATTACATAGAACTTTGAATTGCAAAGTAAAATAAAAAACATAAGTAAAACAAGTGTCTTATAAACTTTTCTATTAGCAATATGTTTTTATCAAAAAAAGAAGAAAATATGTATACAGGATTACTTCATGCACACAGTGGATTACGATATATAGTAATAGTATTATTGGTTGCTGTTATTGTTCAGAGCCTTTGGGGTTGGTTAGGTAAACGAAACTTTACTGCAGGTAACAGAAGAATTGCGGTTATATCCATGTCTTTAATACACATCCAGTTTTTAATTGGAGCTGTTTTATTTTTTGTAAGCCCGAAAGTGATTTTCGATCCCGAATTATTCGGAGGAGCCATTATTCGTTTCTTTACCTTGGAACATCCTTTATTAATGCTGATTGCAATAGCTTTTATAACTGTTGGACAAATCCGTTCAAAATCATATACTAATTTTAAAAGTCATAAGGTTTTATTCTGGGCTAATTTCATAGGTTTTGTCTTGATAATGGTTTCTATTCCATGGCCATTTCGTGAGCAATTGGGTGCCGGATGGTTCTAATTGAGGTATTTAAACACTTTTGATTATCTATCAGCATTGAAATTCCACTTTTTTAAGCTTTTTAAAAATCTTATCTTCACATCTGGTTTATAATTAACTTAACAATAACCTATGATGTTTTTAGAAGCAAAAAAGGTGGTAAAGCAGTATGCAGCTCACCTTGCTCTCGATCATGTTGATCTGGAAGTTCCTGAAGGTTCTATATACGGATTGCTCGGTCCGAACGGAGCAGGAAAGACAACATTGATTCGAATAATTAATCAAATTACGGGTCCTGATTCCGGTGAGATTTTAATCAATGGGCAAAAATTAAAGCCAGAAGATGTTCATCGTATTGGGTATCTGCCCGAAGAACGGGGTTTATATAAAAAGATGAAAGTGGGTGAGCAGGCCATCTATCTTGCCCGTTTAAAAGGACTATCTCGAAACGATGCTATCAAAAAATTAAAATATTGGTTTGAGAAATTCGAGATTCAGGCCTGGTGGGATAAAAAGGTAGAAGAGCTATCAAAAGGGATGCAGCAAAAAATTCAGTTTGTTGTGACCATTCTACACGATCCAAAGCTGTTGATTTTCGACGAACCATTTAGTGGATTCGATCCAATTAACGCCAATCTTCTTAAGCAGGAAATTATTGCTCAGAAAGAGAAGGGAGCAACTATTCTTTTTAGTACTCATAATATGGGATCGGTTGAAGAAATTTGTGATCATATTACTTTAATCAATAAATCGAAAACGATTTTAACCGGACAGGTTGATGATATCAAGCAAGAATACAAGGACAATCTGATCAAACTTGATTTTACAGGTGATTCAGATACATTGGATAAATTTTTGGGAGGCGATTATCTGATTCAAAATATTATTCAGAATCACAGAATGAACACAGCTATGGTTCAAATGCCCAAAGAGGGTTCCATTAATCAGATGGTTAGCAAAATTATTGACCATGTTGAGATTCAAGGAATGCAGGAATTATTACCGTCGATGAATGAAATCTTTATTAAGGTAGTGGAACAAAGTAATCAACCTAATCCCGTAAACGAATAGTCATGAGTAAAATTTCACTTATTATACAACGCGAGTATCTTACCAGGGTTCGTAAGAAGAGCTTTATTGTAATGAGTATTATCGGTCCTGTTTTATTTGGAGCAATGATGGTGTTGCCAGCCTGGTTTTCATCAATGGAAGATACTACTGAAAAGCGTATTGCTATTGTTGATCAGACAGGTGAGTATGCAGAGCAGATAACAGATACAGAATTTCTGAAATTCGACTGGTTACAAAATAGTAATCAGCAAGAGGTTGCTTCTGATTATAAGGAGCAAGGTTATTATGCTTATCTGTTTATTGAAAAAGATTTGCTAGATCATCCTGATGCTGTGACTATTTATTCAGATGCTCAAATTACCATTGATGTGAAGGAGCATATTTCAAGAAAATTGGAGCAGTTACTCGAACAAAAGAAGTTGGCCAGTTATAATATAAGTGGTTTAGATGCCATTATTAAGGAAGTTAATAATGTAAAAGTTAAGGTGAAAACCATTAAGCTGGGTGAAGATGGAACAGAAAAAGAGAGTTCACAGTTTATTACAATTATGGCGGCTCTGGTTTTTGCCATGCTGGTTTATTTCTTTGTACTTCTTTATGGTACACAGGTAATGCGTGGTGTTCTTGAAGAAAAAACAAGCCGTATTGTTGAGGTGATTGTTTCATCAGTAAAGCCATTTCAGTTAATGATGGGGAAAATAGTGGGTATAGCAATGGTTGCCCTTACACAGTTTGCTATTTGGGTAGTGTTGACTATGATGCTTTATTTCGGAATTTCAGCTTTTGTTTTTGATGGAGGTAAGGTCCCAACCCGAATGGATAGTCAGATTGAAAGTGTTCAGGCTTTAGATGATAATAGTAATTCAGTCGAGATGACTGAATTTCAGAAAAACTTTACTGATGTTACCAGTAAAATTAAAGCCATTAATCTGGTTGGCATATTGTTCGCTTTTGTATTCTACTTTATTGGGGGATATTTGTTATATGCAAGTTTATTTGCTGCTTTAGGAGCCGCCTTGGATAGCGAAGCCGATAGTCAGCAATTTGTCATGCCGGTAATGATGCCACTCATATTATCTATTTATGTGGCCATGGCAGCATTTAGGAATCCAGCTGGTGATTTAGCTTTCTGGTTTTCAATGATTCCATTTACATCTCCAATAGTAATGATGGCTCGTATGCCTTTTGAGCCGCCTATCTGGGAACTAATATTATCAATGTTAATACTTACAGGCACATTTATTTTTACAACCTGGTTTGCCGGACGTATCTATCGTACAGGAATTTTAATGTACGGAAAGAAAGTGTCGTATGGTGAACTTTGGAAGTGGTTTAGATATTCAGGAAAATAAATACTTCAGATGAGCCGGGTTAGCCCGGCTTTTTCTTGCAATTTAGTATTTTAGCATACTCAAAATAAACTTTTATGCGCATAGCAATACTTGACTTAGGAACCAATACAATCAATCTGCTCATTGCTGAAAAAAACGGGCAGGAATCTTATCAGATATTACATGAAAGTAAATATCCTGCCAAGCTTGGTAAAGGTGGGATAAATGATCGCAGAATATTGCCTGAGGCAATGGATCGTGGTATTGCGGCACTAAAAACGCATCAGATTACAATGGAACCTTATAAGGTCGAAAAAGTGGTTTGTATTGCTACGGCTGCAATTCGCAGTGCCTCAAACGGACAGGAATTTGTTCAAAGGGCAAAAGACGAATGTGGTTTGGATATCAATGTGATTGATGGGCAAAAAGAGGCTCAATTGATTTTTGATGGCGTAAAGCAGATAGTGCCAATTGGAGAAGAACGAGTGATGATACTTGATATTGGCGGTGGTTCCAATGAATTTATTATTGCTAATAAAGATGGTGTTCTTTGGAAGCACAGCTTTGATTTGGGAATGGCTCGTTTGTTGGATCGTTTTCAACCGTCTGATCCTATTTCAGATGAAGAAATTCAAGCTGTAGAAAGCTATATAAAAGACGAACTGGCATTATTGTATGAGGCGTTTGAGAAATATCCCTGTGATACTTTAATTGGTTCATCCGGTTCGTTTGATACGATTGCCGGAATGATTGCGGCTATTCATCATCCACATTTGGATATGCAAAAAATACTGACTTATCATGTGCCCTTGCAATTCGTTGAAGAGTTACATTTTAAGTTTCTAAAATCAACTCATGCCGAACGTGAAAAAATGGAGCGCATGGATCTGCACCGGGTTGAAATGATTGTATTAGCAAGTATTTTTATTAACTTCATCGTTCGTGAATTTAAATTAAAAACCTTCTGGCAGTGTGCTTTTGCGCTAAAGGAAGGAACTATTTATCAAATATTACGAAACCAGTTATAAACACTCAGAATGGCCAAAATATTAGTAATCGACGATCAGCGTAGTATACGAAATACCCTTAAAGATATCCTGGAATACGAAAGTCATACCGTTGAGTTAGCAGAGCATGGAGAAGAAGGTGTTGAAATGTATAATGCCAATAAGTACGATGTTGTTTTATGCGATATTAAAATGCCTAATATGGATGGCATGGAGGTGTTGGATAAGATCATCAATCATGAGAATGATGCACCTGTAATAATGATCTCTGGTCATGGTAATATTGATACAGCAGTGGAAGCGATTAAAAAAGGAGCTTACGATTTTATTGAAAAGCCACTGGATCTTAATCGTTTGCTGGTAACCATTCGTAATGCTGTTGAGAAAAAAGATCTGGTAACTGAAACTAAAGTGCTGAAACGTAAGGTTAGTAAAACCTACGAGATGATCGGAGAATCAGAGCCGATTGCCAGGGTGAAAGATATGATTGATAAAGTTGCACCAACCGATGCGCGCGTATTGATTACAGGTGAGAATGGAACCGGAAAAGAGTTGGTTGCCCGTTGGTTACACGAAAAAAGTAACCGTGCATCTATGCCATTTGTTGAGGTCAATTGCGCTGCCATTCCATCTGAGTTGATAGAAAGCGAGTTGTTTGGTCATGAAAAAGGAGCCTTTACATCTGCTCATAAGCAACGCAAAGGTAAATTTGAGCAAGCCAATGGTGGTACCATTTTTTTAGATGAGATTGGCGATATGAGTTTGCCTGCTCAGGCCAAAGTATTAAGAGCATTACAGGAAAATATTATTAGTCGTGTAGGTAGTGACAAGGATATCAAAGTTGACGTGAGAGTGCTGGCTGCAACCAATAAAAATCTAAAAGAAGAAATCTCGAAAGGTAATTTCAGAGAGGATTTGTATCATCGATTAAGCGTGATATTGATTCACGTTCCTTCTTTAAATGATCGTAAGGAAGATATTCCAATTCTGACGGACCATTTTAATAAGCTTATTTGTGCTGAATTAGGAATGCCTTTAAAATCATTTACGGATAGTGCTGTTGATGAGCTAAAAACCATTAACTGGACCGGTAATATTCGTGAGTTTCGAAATGTAATTGAACGATTAATCATTCTTGGTCAAAACAGCATTACCGAAGAAGATGTGCAGGCATATGCCCGTCCAATGTAACAATCAACATTTATGAGAAAGGAAGCAGATTTTCTTGGTGAACTGTCATTGCCGTCAGAAGCTCTTTATGGGATACATTCCTTAAGAGCCAGGGAAAATTTTCCTAATCAAAAACCATTTCAATTGGAATGGTATAAAGCAATGGGTAAAGTCAAGCTTGCCTGCTATCGAACCTATGCTAAATTTAAAGCAGCGGCTGAAGAAAAGTATAATTCAGACCAGTTGCCCATTACATTCTTTGATCATACAACTATTGAAGTGCTGGAGGAAGCTGCCTCAGAAATTGCAGGAGGAAAGCATTTTGATCAGTTTATTGTTCCTGCTGTACAAGGCGGAGCGGGTACGTCGATCAATATGAATGTCAATGAGATCATTGCCAACCTTGCAATTCTTAAGCTAGGTGGTGTTCCGGGTGATTATAAAAAGGTAGATCCTTTTGAACATGCTAATGTTTTTCAATCAACCAACGATACCGTACCAACTGCCTTAAAAGTGGCAGCAATGATACTTCTGGATAAGCTGGAAGAGATAATTAATGAACATCGCCAGCAGGTTGAAAAGCTCGAAAAGGAACATCGTAATGTGTTACGTCACGGGTATACGCAGATGCAGAAAGCGGTGCCATCTACTTATGATAAACTTTTTAGTGCCTATAATAATGCTTTGTCGCGCGATTGGTGGAGAGTTTCGAAATGTTCGGAACGTATTAAAGAAGTGAATTTGGGAGGAGGAGCAACAGGTACCGGATTGAGTATTCCCCGTTTCTTTATTATGCACGTTGTTAATGAGCTGCAACATCTAACTGGTGTACCCGTTACGAGGGGAGAGAACCTGACAGATACCACCTCTAACCTGGATAGCTTTGTGGAGGTTCATGCTATACTTAAAGCACATGCAGTAAATCTTGAAAAGATGGTAAACGATCTCCGTTTATTGGCTTCAGATATTGCTTCAGGTAGTAAATTACTGATTCCACAACGTCAGGTTGGTAGTTCAATTATGCCGGGTAAGATTAATCCGGTTATACCAGAGTTTGTCATTAGTTCGGTGCATAAGATTTACGCAAATGATTTGTTAATATCTAACTTGTGCGGGCAGGGCTGTCTGGAGTTAAATGCATATTTACCCGTTATTGGTGATGCATTACTCGAATCATTGCATTTATTGATTGACGCCAATCATTCAATGTTAAATAACCTGGTTGTAGGTCTGGAAATTCCATCAGAAGAGGAGGATATATTTCTGAATCCTGCAATAAGTACAGCGCTGATTCCTTATATCGGTTATCATAAAGCAACACAGTTTGCCCGGTTTATGAGACAAAATAATACCAGTATTTTTGAGGCAAATAATAGTCTTAATTTGATAAAGAAAGAAGTTCTGGACGAATTGATGAAACCGGAATCACTAATTCGACAAGGGTATAGTTTAAAGGATATAATTTAGTTTATTAGCTAAAAATGAAGCATTAAGCTTTTATTTTCAAACATCTTTTCTATATTTAACCTAAAATTCAAGAAACACCCGCAAAATTCTCTGAATAGTGAAAACAAACCTAACTAACCTGCCGTTTTACACTGCCGATAATGATGAAAATAAAGATCAGTCGGAGTATCCATTTGATTTTACGTATGAACTGGGAACCGGAGGTAAGGCTTCCGGTAAAGTTATTTTTAACGAAAGAGAAATCACATTTGAAGTAACAAACAGTGGAAATCCGCTATTTGAATTGCTCAAAGGAATGGCAAAATTAATATTTGAACCATCTCATATCTGGGGTGAGGATAATATTAGTTGGGTTGATTGGTATGATGAAACTGGATTTCTGCGTTGGGTTATTGGAACTGAAGATGGCATAAATGTGACCATTAAATTGATTCAATACGAAGATTTGTTTGATGAATCAACGGGCACTTTGGTAGGTGAGGGATCAATGAATATGACTGACTTTTATTATGCCATCATTCATAAACTGGATAAGTTCATTAAGCGTTTGGGGTTACTCAATTACGAACAAAAATGGCAGAAGGATGAATTCCCGTTAACTTATTTCCTTTTATTGAAGAAATATCTGATAGAGAAAGGCTGCTGGATACCCACCAATGAAAAAGTGGGATCATTAAATGATGAATTGGATTTTTTATTGGCATAAACAATTAGTGTTTGTTTTCTTTTCAGGCTAAAACAATTGATTTAGGCTATAAATTCATATATTAGAGATTGCAATTGTAAACTAGATTGCCTTAATGAATAAGAAGCCTACATACGAAGAGCTGGAGGAGAAAGTAAAAAGGCTGGAAGCCTTATTAAATGATCAACCACAAATTAATTTAATACAAGAACTCAAAGAGAGCGAATCAAGGTTTAAAGCCTTGTCGGACGCTGCTCATGAGGGCATCTTTATTCATGATAATGGATTAGGACTAGAGGTAAATAACGTTGGCTGCGAGATGTTTGGCTATGACCCCGGAGAATTAATAGGTAGGCATGCTTTAGAAATTTTTACTGAAGATTCGAGAAAGTTGGTGATGACCAACATTAAGAATGGCGTAACGCACGCATACGAGGCAACCGGTTTAAGAAAAGATGGGTCCACTTTTACGGTTGAGATTACAGGTAAAAATTGTATCTATCATGGTAAAGAAGTAAGGGTTGCAGCCCTGCGTGATGTGACTGAAAGAAAGATAGCCGAACAGGCCCTGAAAGATAGTGAAAGCAAGTTTCGTGAAGTATTCGAGAATGCCGGCGATGGAATCTTGATTGGAGATCTTCAGGGGAGAATGATTGAGGTGAATGAAGCTTTTCTTAAGATGACAGGATATGATCGTGAAGATATTATTGGGTTTCATATTAAGAAAATTTTCTCACAGCAATCATTATCAGATAAGCCATTGCGATTCGATATGCTGAATAAGGGGCAAACGCTGATATTCGAAAGAGATATAACCGGAAAAGAAGGTCAGTTGATACCGGTTGAGATGAATTCCAAAAGGCCTCATGCCAATTATTACTTGTCAATCATTAGAGATTTGCGAGAGAGAAGAAAAGCGGCGAGTGAATTGGAAAGAAAGAACAAGGAACTTTTATTGGCCAAGCAGAAAGCAGAAGAAAGTGATCGGTTAAAAAGTTCATTCCTGGCAAATATGAGTCATGAGATTCGAACACCTATGAATGGGATTCTGGGATTTGCCGAGTTGGTAAGAGCTGAAGATTGTGATAATAAAACACGGATGGAATATCTGGATGTTATTATCAGTAGTGGTCATCAGTTATTGGACATCATCAATGATGTTCTCGAGATTTCTCGCATTGAAACAGGACAGATCAATATCATGAAATCAGACATTAAAGTAAATGATTTACTTCGTGATATAAGCGTCTTTTTTCAACCATTGGCTCGCCAGAATCATAATACAATTCAGATTGAATGTCCGGAGAACTCAGAAATGCAGATTGTCTATGCCGATGAGATGAAGATGCGTCAGGTACTTACCAATTTGGTTAACAATGCACTGAAATTTACACTGAATGGGACAGTTAAAGTTGGATATGAAATTGAGAATACCTACCTGAAATTTTTTGTTCAGGATACAGGTATTGGAATACCTGCTGATTTCCTTGATAAAGTATTTGAACGTTTCTTGCAGGCAGAGTATAATGATCAGATGAAGCAGCGTGGAACCGGACTTGGGTTGGCAATTTGCAAGCGTTTAATAGAGATAATGGAAGGTGATATCTGGGTTCAATCAGTTGAAAATGAAGGATCCACTTTCTATTTTACTTTGCCATTGGATAAAAAAAAGAACTGACATTTTAGCCAGTTCTTCTTTTCTTATGCTTTCTGATTTAATGATATTCTTTGATAAACCATGTTCGTGAGCTTCTCATAGGAAGATTGCCCAGGATAAATAGGTTTTAAAAATTCAACACTAACCTTTCGCCATGGTTTTGGAAATTTTGATCCTTTGGGTAATGCATCTTTGGCACCTTTAATGGATACAGGTACAATAGGTACATTAAGCTCCTTACTTAAAATAGCAAATGTTTTTTTGAACTCACCTAATTTTCCATCAAACGAACGGGTTCCTTCAGGAAAGATGATCAGATTCTTTTTCTTCTTTAAAGCTTCACCCATCTTTTGAATCGACTCTTTCAGATCTTTATTAAGGTCCATTATAATCACATGATGGCGATTGGCTATGTACTTTAAAAATCTTGAGTTAACATGCTTTTCTTTTGCGTAGAAATAGGTGTTTCTGATGGTCTGCTTTTTGAGAAATGAAGCCACAAATAATCCATCGAAGAAACTCTGATGGTTAGGTGCTATGATGCATGGACCATCAGGTATATTAGTCATTCCCTTACCTTTAAAACGGAAGTACAGGCGGAAGAAATATTTCGATAATTTCACGAAAAGAGTTCCGGTTAGCCAAGTCTTAGGTAACTGAAGATTCACCTTCTCTTTAAGTATTTTCGACCAGTTAATTTTTTCAATAGAAAGGCGTGTACTTTTTGAGGCTACATATTCACTTAGTTTTAATACCGAAGGAAATTTAACCATTTCATTCACATCCATCTCAACCCCAAAGGTTGACTGTAAAAATACCTGTAAACCAACCTTGTCAAGCGAGTCCATCCCTAAATCCATCTCCAGATGATTACCCGGACGGACAGTGCAATTTTTTTCGTTGGCAATAAAGTCGCTAATAACCAGGTATTCCTTCAAGGTTATTTCTTCTGTTTCTTCTTCTTTCTGTGATATTTTATCCTGACTTACCAGTTCGTGAAGCATGAAACGCTGGAGCTTTCCAAGTCGTGTTCGTGGTAGTTCCGATTCATAGACAGAAAAAGCTGTGATTTTTTTATATGGAGCAACAGATTGATTGTATTTATCAATTACTTCCCATTTGATTGTATTGTGAATGGCTTCTTCATTTTGGCCTTGTAACTCGGCTTTATTGGGTACAATGATGGCTCTGAGTTGATCTTTATCAGCAAATACGCCTATGTCAGCAACGCAGGCTGCCATGTTCTCAATTTTAGCTTCAATTTCAACCGGGTTAATGTTTTTACCATTTGAAAGAACGATAATTTCCTTTTTTCTACCGGTAATATATAAATAACCATCTTCGTCTAATTGTCCTAAATCGCCCGTGTATAGCCAACCATCTCTAAGCACTTGGGCAGTTTCTTCAGGTCGGTTGAAATAACCTTGCATGACATTCGCACCTCTTACAGCGATCTCTCCATCTTTAATTTCTACTGTTGCACAAGGCAGGATTTGACCAGGACTACCAATTTTAACTTTACCAGGACGAGTAAAGCTTATCATCGGAGCCGTCTCTGTCATTCCATAACCTTCCAACACCTCAAATCCTAGTATTTTGTAATCGTTTCCTACTTCCGGATCCAAAGCTGCTCCCCCTGATACCATAAATTTAACAGCACCTCCAAATTTCTTATGAACAGACTTAAATATAGTTTTAGAGAATGCAGGTGAATTTATTGTTGCGGCCAGATTGAATAAGGCTTTTGCAACAAAGCTGTTATCTATCTTTGTTCGTATTCCTTTTCGAATAGCTGCATAAAGGCGAGGTACGCCAATAATTATAGTAACTTTATTTTCCTGTAAGGTTCTCAAAATATCATCAGAAACCATGGATGGCGAAACTGCAATTTTGGCACCTACAAAAAGAGGAGCCATCATGGTACCCATCAAAGGAAATATATGATGAAGCGGTAATAACATCATTACAACTTCATCACCAGAGTATATTTCAACACCTTTGGAAACAGCATCAATATTGGCTAATAAATTTCCAAATGATAACATAACTCCTTTGGGACTTCCGGTAGTTCCAGAAGTATAAATAATTACCGCTGTTTTATCTTCGGGAGTAGGCATTTCAGATAAAACGAAATCCTTTGGTGCCTCTATTTGTTCACATTCTTCAATTATCAGAACCTGAGTGTTGATGCCGGAACGAAGAACTGCTTCGTCTAACTGCTTTTTCTTTTCTCTCGAAGTGAAAACGATCTCAGGAAAGCAATCTTTAAGAATGTATGCTACTTCGTCGACTGTTGACATAAAGTCGATCGGAACCATGGTTGCTTCGCATTGCCATCCGGCATAGAAGGAATAAATCCATCCAACCTGGTTCTCAGAATAAATAGCAATACGTTTTGCTTTGATATCTATTATTTGACTAGCGAAATTGGCTATTTTATCAGTTAACTGGTCGTAGCTAATGGTAATATCTCCACAGACTATCGCCGTCTTTTTTCCTGCATTACAGATCATAACTCCTCAGTTGCGTTGAAATCGAACAAATATAAAAAAAACAAGTTGGTAATTTTGTTTTCTCGGATTGATTTTTAATATAGTGACATAGTTAAATAACTATAAGTAATCTGGTTTAATGGTTTTATTATTGGTTAGGAAAGGTGCTACAGCACGCTCATAAATTCCCTGAACATAGGCAATTGTCATGCCATAGTTGGTTATAGGTATTTGCGCGTCTTTAGCCAGATTTAATCTGTTATGTAATTGTTTTCGGGTAATCATACACCCTCCGCATTGTATCACCAGCGAATAGTCAGTAATTGGCCTTTTTATGTTGTCGAGTCCGGCTACTACATCAAAATGTAGTTTTTTACCGGTGTAGGCAGAAATCCATCTGGGTATTTTAACTCTGCCAATATCATCGCAGGCGACATGATGCGAGCACGATTCCAGGAGTAAAATTCTGTCACTGTTCTTTAGTTCATCAATTTTGGGTGTTCCTTTCAAGTAGCTTTCAAAATCGCCTTTGAAATGAGCTAATAAAATACTGAATCCTGTTAGTGGAATATCTTTGGGTACCGAGGCATCTGCTTTCAAAAAAATCTGACTATCAGTAATAGCAAGGACTGGTTTAATACCCGTCTTTTTTAAAAATGAATCTACTTCTCTCTCCTTTAAAACAATACAAACAGCATCGTTATCCAGAATATCCCTGATGGCCTGAATCTGTGGAAGTATTAGCCTGCCTTCCGGGGCCTCAATATCTATAGGTGTAATTAATAAAACAATATCACCATATGAAATAAGATCGCCAACGAGAGTGGGCATTTTATAGGCTGATTCAGGTATCGCTAGTTGAATTTTTCGTACTAATGGATTAATGTCTGAATCGATTACCGAAAAATTCATTACTTCAACTGCATTCTGTTGTCTGGCAATTTGTAACCAGTCTTCACTAGCTTTATTAATATCACTCTTGTTGTGTAAAATTATATATGGTACCTCCTGTTTTTGAAAAGTCTCAATTAAATCAGTTTCATGCTTGTCCCACTCGTTATTACTAACGACCAGTATGGCTAGGTCGATTAATTGAATCGACTGAGTTGTTTTTTTGATTCTCAGTTCACCTAATTCACCTATGTCATCAATACCAGCAGTATCAATTAGTACCACTGGACCAAATCCACTGATTTCAAATGATTTTTTTACAGGATCGGTTGTTGTTCCGGCAATATCAGAAACGATAGCAATATCTTGATTAGCCAGTTTATTAATTATAGAACTTTTGCCATTGTTTCTTCGGCCAAAAATACCAATATGAGGCTTTCGATCTCTACTCATTTTAATCACCAAATTAGATGTCAAAGGTAGATTAATTTCGAAAATGTTACAGATTGAAAGTGAAAAAGATAACGAATCGTATTATTATGAGGTTAATTGCATGCGGTAAAAGAAAAATGGAGAGCTTTTAAACTCTCCAATCTATTAGTTTGGGTGTTGAATGATTAACCTGTATAGGCAAGTAAATTTTGTTTTATAAAAATTCGATACGTTAAGGCATCCAGTTGCTTAAAGGGTAAAATGGCCATGTTGTCAAAGCGCAGATGATGTTCAAACTGATTGATTATTCGATCCACCTCATTGGCATAACCAGGATAATCATTACGGATTTTCAGGCAACTCTGTCGGATGATTTCAATTTTCACTTTGTTTTCTTCTTCAGGCTCGGCCAGGTAGGCTAGACGATTGTTTATGTGTTGTAATACTTTAATCTTGTTTGTAATGTTTAGTTCAATATTTGTCCATGCCTTTGTTCCGTTTTCAACAAGCTTATTTAATACTTCGTTGCGAATCTTCATAGTTCTGTAGTTAGTCTTAGTTTGTTTTATCTATTAATTGCAGAACTTTCAAATCGTAACACCTTTTTAATAAAAAATATATGCTGTCTGTCAAAAAAGTATTAGAACTAATAATATGAAAGGTGATGATAAATGATTTGATTCATAAGATGTGGTTTCATAACCTTTTGGATATCTTAAGTAGTGATTATTTATGAACGATCAATCAAATGAATTTTTATTGCCTAAGATAATTTCTAGAAGTAGAACAACATATAATTTATCTAAGCATGATGTGTTGACCATTAGCTATCAAAGTCCTTCTTTTACCCCAAATAATTTTTCGAGTTGGTTTTTATTCTGGCCAACAGAAATGACAATGAGATACTGATCTTTTTCAATGCTTTGTGTGTCGGATGGATTTTTTATAATTCTATTATCAATAACTAATCCAATCAGGATGACATTAATTTCTTTTTTCATTTTGACAAATGCGTCAAAGTATGTCAAACCCTTGTATGGATTTTGTTCGGTCACTTTAAATTGCTGAATGTCCTGATCTTCCATTTTAATACTGGTAGAAATCAGGTCCTCAGTGAATTCAGCAACATGAGGTTCAAATAAATAGCTTGCTACAAGTCGTGCTGCCACTTCGCTTCGTGAAACCACATGTTTGATGCCTGTATTGATCAAAGTCTCCTTCAAATCGGGATTGGTACAATTAACGATTATATTAAGGTTCGAAAACTCTCTTTTGAGGTTCAATACAAAGACAAGCGTTTCGGTATCTTCATTAAAGTTGATAAATACAGCCTTGGTTTTTTCAATATTGGCTTTTCGATATGCCTCCATATTGTTGTAATCGGCAAACATAGCAAAGCATTGATCATGCGGGTAAAGATCTTTAATCAATTCCAAATCACTTTTAAGATTGGTGACAAACGCAATGTTATGACCTGTAGGGAAGATTTGGTCAGCTACTTTTCTGCCAAAATCATTCCAACCGATAATTAAATAATGATCTTCGAATTTTGTTCCGAAAAAACCGTTCTTCTTCTTTTCCATATATGTATTTATTCTACTGCTGATTTCACCAATAAAATAGCCTATAACTCCAAGGCTACCTAAAATTACAAATAGTCCCACTACCTTTCCAAGTGGTGTAACGGGATAAAAGTCACCGTACCCTACAGTTGTTAGGGTTACAATGGCATACCAGAGGGCATCAGTAATCGACTGAATATTAGCATTAGGATCTTTGCTTTCGATTACTGAAATAAGATAGATTAAAAAGAGATAGACAATAAAGCCAATTGCTAATCCTGCTTTTTTCTTCATATCACAGTTTTTCTAATGTATAGTTAGTTCAGTTTCACAACTCAATTCCTCAACTTCATTCTCCCACCGATTTGAAAGTGGGCTTTGCTTGCATAAGTTTATAAAATTCAGCGCCTTTTCTTTATTGCAGCTGCTGAGTTCAATATACGACCATCCACTTTGGGCAAAAGTGTGAATTGCTAAATGAGATTCAGCCAATAACCAAAATGCGGTGAAACCATTAAGCGGAAACTCCTGATCAGTATAATTAAGTACATTAAATCCGCTTTCACTCAAAACGTGATCAAAGTTATTTTTGAGTTCCGTCGGATTGGTTTGTTTAATCCATCCTTTAATATTATATATTTTTGGAGGCAGTTCTACTGCATTTATTTTTGTCATATTAACTTGCTTTAATATAAATCCCAGTTACCTTTTAAGTAATATTTATAAAGTACCGGATCATGTATTCTGTTCACTTTTACTGAATCAGATTGCCCTGGAAATATATCTTTACCAAAAGAGGTTATCAGTTGCATTGCTTCATTATTCAGCCATTGCGTTTTAATATTGATGAAATCCAATGACTGGACCTCATGCTTAAGGTTAATGGCACGCTCTGTTTTGATGCCCATTGACCAGCCCCATTCGCCCAATGTTATAACCTGGTTATGTAATGGAATGGTATTAAAACCTGCTTCTCTCATTGTGTTTACAATACATTTAAAGGCTTTGGTTGCGAAATACGGACTGCCTGCCTGTGTAATAATCATGCCTTCGGGGCGCAGATGCTTATGACACACATTGTAAAATTCAACTGAATATAACCTTCCCAGTTCCACGGTTCGGGGATCCGGTAAGTCGATTATTATTATATCGTAAAAGTCTTTGCTATGAGTCAGGTAATGATATCCGTCTGCATTGATAATTTCAACTTTAGAATCATTCATCGAACCTTTATTCAGATTGGTTAAGATCGGGTTTTCCTGGCCTAATTTTGTCATGGCAGGGTCCAGATCAACTAACCGTATGCTTTCAACCATTGGGTATTTAAGTACTTCACGAGCTGCACAACCATCTCCGCCTCCCAGTATTAATACTTTTTGCGGGTTGGGATGTAAGGTCATAATAGGATGCACCAAAGGCTCGTGATACATTACTTCATCCATGGTACATAGCTGTTGATTACTGTTTAGATAAAGCCAGTAATCATTTTCCCATTGAGTAATGACAATCTTCTGGTATTGACTTTGCTCTGAATAAACAACTTTATCCTTGTACTTAATCTGTTCACCATATTTTATAATGGGGTCGGAAAAGATGACTCCCGAAATAATTATAATGGTCACAATCCATATCGAAGCATTGATGTATTTTTTATACTGTTGGGCAATGAGTTTATTTAGCATCAGGTAAACACCTATTGCAACACCAAAATTTACCGTTCCCAAAAAGAAAGGAAGGTAAGTTAAGCCTAGGAATGGTAGTCCCAGAACAACAAAGAAGATTCCGCCTATCAGACTCCCGTAATAATCTTTTTCCAGTACGTTTGAGATATTAATTCTTAAGGATTCATATTCATTGTTGATGCGCATCACTAAAGGAATCTCCATGCCAATTAAAGTACCTATGATGATGGAGAATCCGTAAATAAATATTGCTAAGGAAGTTGTGAATGCCGAAATGGTATAGACCACCATTGGGGCAAATGAAACTACCAATGACAAGATAAATTCCAGTATCAGAAACTTCTCAGTGAGGTTTGTTTTAAATGATTTACTAATACGACTTCCCAGACCCATTGAAAACATCATGGTGGATACAATCATGGTCCATTGTAAAATGGAATCACCCAAAAAATAGGTAGCCAGTGTTGAAAGAAGGTATTCAGCTATGATTCCACTGAAGCCGGTGGCAAAGATAGCTGCCATAAGAATGGCAGAGTATTTATTTCGTACTTTAAACATTTAGTCAAGATAATGCAAAAACACGGAGAACATGGGTTTACCTGATCTCCGTGTAAATTCAGCAATGTTGTATCAGATACACCAGGTAATCATAACAGATCCGCCAATATAAGCGAATGCTTCAATGATAGCAGCCCCTACGTTGGGTTTTTCCTGGTTAATAATCTCATCTGTTAAACGTTGACCCGGTAAAAGGATCTTATCAGTTAAAAAGCGCATTACAGGTAATAACAGAATTCCTAAAGCCAATTCAAAACCAGCTTCGGTAAAGGTGTATGTCCAGCCTTCAAAATCACCCATTAATGCATGACGAATAAGGTTGGCTATAGCTATCAATGCTCCGGCAAAGCCAACACCTACAGCTACATTATCTTTTTCAATGTGTTCGTGAATATCGTATGGGGTAATCAGTTGATAAACTGCTGCAGTTATAAATAATGCAATTTGTCCTGCAAACCAGAATACCACAGCTGATGTGATTCCTTCCAGTAATGTCCCACTTTCGCCAGTAACTGCTCCAAAGATAATCAAACCTGAAGCGACTGAAATGGCACCTTCAATAACACCGGTACCTGAATTTCTGTCTTCAATAATTTCTTTCTTAACCGAGAATTTACTCAATATTATCTTGTCGTTCAGCCAGATAGATATGTTTAAAAGGACAATGGCCAGAATGCCATATATAGCAATATCCTGGATATCGAGGAGTAAACCTCGTGAAGGTCCAACTATAGCACTTCCAATGGCGGCTAATAATCCGATAAAATAACCAACATGGGCAAAAGAGAATGCCAGGTTATCTTTTTCAACCAGTTCTTCCTTTACATTAAAACCTTTATTAACCAGCTGGTAAACCATTTTCCCAATGAAGAAAATTGCAAAACCAACAGCAATGTATATTACAGCATCATATAAGATGTTTGAATAGTATGATAAAGTCATGTCTAAAAAGTTGAGTTAGTATTATTTGCCAAATCCTCCACTACGGCTGCGTGATGAAGAGCCACTGTAGCGACTTGAACTACGACTCGTTTTATTAGAGTAACTGGAGCTGGATGAATAACTCCTTGAGCTTTTAGCTGCTGTGGAGCGCTTCACTTCACTTCTTACACTTTGCTTAAATGAAGAAGGTTTATTTCCCCAGGTACTGCTTTTTCCTGTGCCAGATGAGGTATAGGTATTTGTTCCGTAAACTGTTCTTCCTGAAGGGCCGTAATAAGGACGGGAACCATAATATCCTCCGCCATAATAATCATCGTAATACGATCTGCGGGCTGGGTAGGTCATCATGTTAAACATGGATGACATAAAAGCATATCTGCCATAAAATTCCCAGAATGATGATCCGTTACGTTCAGTCCAATGTCCGTATTTAGGATTACCTACATAATGATTATAACCTGCAGGACTGGCTTGCTTACTAAGTTTGCCATCTTTCTTCGAAACAATTTCCATTCCCATATTATCCACATTGGCTGCGAAAAAAGCATCAGGTACTTCTTCCCAGTCAGTTGTAGAAGATAATACTGTATCGGGGTGTTCAACTATTACATTATACATGTGGTAGTAATTACTACCTCTCGAATCCATGTCAAGAAGTATAATGGAATAGTTTTGTTCGTTATTAAGGCTAGTAATTAGTTTATCAACCGGTGTTTTCTGCCATGAGCTGGCAGTTGAGTCAACTCTTCTGGATCGGTTTGTGCAGTTATTACAGGAGCGCAAAACTATAAATCCTAAGATAACTACTATAATTACCTTTGCAATTCCGTTGTTCATAATTTAATTGTTTGGGTTTTTAATTATTCTTCACCCGGTAGAATATTTGATATTTCAAATGGTTTAATACTTTTTCCGATGGAGGCTTCAAATTCTTTCTCATCCCATTGCTCAATGCATAAAAGATGTTCGCCTGTGGTGTCTTCAAAATCCCAGGAGCGGAATTCTTCCCATTCTGTTCCTTTAGTGATATTATGAAAATAGCCAGGCAATTCTTTCTCCATATGATAGGTGATGCCTTTATAGGTTATTTTTTTGGGTGGTTGCTGATGTGCAATCAGGGTGTCAGTAAGGTCATCCTTAAGGGCTCTCACCTTAACCTTTTGCATAAAAGAAACTTCCAATTCGTCATCTTCCTCTATGCCTAAATATCGGGTCTCAGCCCCGTTGTTAATTTGAAATTCGCGGGTGAAATAATTGTTTCCCCAGTCGTATTCCATTATAGCTTCCACTACCCATGTTGATAAATCGTATTCAAACACGAATCCAACATCCAGATCCTGAATCCGAATGTTGGTACTATCGTAATGCGATTCCTTCTTCTTCTTAAAAATATCAAATAATCCCATATGAGTATTAAACGGGTATGTTATTCACTTTTGCTTTTTAACTTAGCTTTCAACTCTTCCAGTGAATTCGATGCTTTCACATTTTTTTCCGAAAGAACTTCATCAATTTCATCATCAAGGCTCTTGTTTTCAAGACTTATCTCGCCGTAGGCCTCTGATAAAGCTTCTTGTTGGGCAACTTTTTCTTTCATCTTTTCAAGCATCGAAACGGTTCCTGAACTATCAATGCCACTTAATTGCTTGTTTATCTTTTGTGTGGCACTACTCACCCTTGCACGGGCTTTAAGTGTGCGTAATTCATTTTCGTAACTCGAAATGGTGCTCTTTAGTTTTTTAACGTTTTTATCTAGCGTTGCAATGTTACTGTCAAAACGGTTAACCTCTTCCTGAGCTCTTCTGGCAGCCTCTAAAGCCTCTTCTTTTTTCGAGAGTGCTTCTGTGGCCAAACGATCGGCTTCGGCTACATCTAACTCACCTTTTTCGGCTTTTTGAATTAAAAGAATTGCTTTTTGCTCATAGCTTTGAGCCAATGACTTACTGTCGTTTAAATCTTTTTTACTTCTGATAGACATAGCTTTTACTTCCGCTAATGCCTGAAGACTGTTATCCAAATCTTTTTTAAGGTCGCGAATACCTTGCTCTGTCATTTTAATTGGATCTTCCAATTTATCCACTATGGCGTGAGCTTCGGCTTTTCCTACATTAAATATTCTGTTGAAAATTCCCATTTCTGAATTGGTTTTAAGCTTTTGAAAATTCGATTAATTGATCGGAATACTCTGACAATAAAAGTTTAAGAGAATTCAGACTTCCTTCCAACTCATTTAAGTCAAGATTTTCGAGTTGAAGGGTATCGCGGAAAATTACTTTTTTACCTTCTTCGTCTAAAACAAAGGCGCCATGTACAATTTGACGGTTCATCACCAGTAGTGATTTATAAATATCTTCAGAACCTTTTCCCAGTTCAAAAAGTAGTCCTTCGATAATCAGGATTGAATCTTCACAATCGACTATTAAATTTGAAATGCCGTCTTCTTCTTTTTCAACGACAAATAATTCTTCCACGGCGTCTTCCGACACAATGCGGTATTCAAGGTCAAGGAGGAAGTCTCTAACCTTGTTAAAATGTTCACTCATGTTTAACGTGTTTTTATTATTGGTTATGGGACAAACCAAATATATAAAAAGATTGGGAGGAAGGAAAGAGAATCAGGGTTTATATATTGCCAGATGAATTCCTACTTAGATTGTTTTTTTTGTGATCGGTTTAAATACCAAATCTTCTTGTTCTTATCAATTACGGTAATATCGTTCAACTTTAACCTCTTTATATAATTGATCAGTCGATCCGGATAATGATGTTACAAATTGCTGTGCCAAAAGAGGAGCTATTAAACCGCCACGTGAGCCCAACCCGTTAAAAATTCCGATGTTTGGTTGATGAGGTAGAAATCCGATTACGGGTCTGCGATCGTGCATGGTAGGCCTTATTCCTGTTAGTTGATCCTTAATGGACAAGGGGAGTTTAGATATTTTTTTCCATGAATTGATTAGTTCTTCCTTCTTTTCTTTCGAAGGAGAAAGATCTTTCCACTCATGTTCAAAAGTGGCTCCAATCTTAAAATTGTTTTTTCCCACAGGCATTATAAAGATACCCTTTAAAAGAATGTTTTTGAGTTCAAGATCAGGTATTTCAATATTCAATAATTCGCCTTTGGTATTCCTGAAATTAAGAGCTTCAAAGAGTTTACTCTGGCTATCTTTCTCTCCTCTGCAAAAGAGTATTTTTTTTGCATTGATTCCATTCCATCTTATCTCATAGGGGTTCAATACCAGATCTTCGTCTTTGAAATTAGCTTCGATCAGCATGTTTGATTGAATCAGAAAGCTACGGTATGCTGTCAGAAGATCATAGATATGCAAACGAGCACCTTGCTTAATCTGACCATATCCAAAAGGAGCTTCAATACCTGTTGGTAGTTCCGGAAGGTTGTTATTAAGATTGATGTAATTTTGAAGTTCACCGGCTTCCATTCTGTGTTGCCAAAAGGATGAATCTTTTTCACCATAAATCTTGTCCATCAAAACGGGATAGAAGAACCTTGTTTGAAGAAATTCCTCCATTTCAGAATAAAGGTTGTGGGCATAAGGCAGAAATAAATCTACGTTCCAGGATTTAACCATGCGTTTAATCCCTATTGGATTGATTAATCCAGCAGCTACTTTAGATGCTGAGCCAACATGGGGAGTGTCAATTACCAGGTGTTTAATTTGATTTTTATGCAGATGATAGGAGACCAATGTTCCGGCCAGTCCCTGACCAACAATTAGAATTTCTGTCTGTGCGTTCATAAACTATTCGGTGCGTATAATTATAACACAAAGAAGATATAATCAAATTTGTTCAAATCAGATGGGCTTATTGAACAGGAATGGAGAAGAAGAATGTACTTCCTTTTCCGGGTAATGATTCAAGCCAAATTTTACCATTTAACAGTTCAATCATTTCTTTACAGATTGATAATCCTAATCCGCTACCTCCGGAACGATTCAGCCTCTCAATTTCAATTTGTTTGAATTTCTTAAACAGATTTTTGTGCAAATCTTGTTTTATTCCAACTCCGGTATCTTCCACAAAAAAGGTTATTTCTGTTTGACTTAGTTCAAAGCCTATCTGAATTTTCCCTTTATAGGTGTATTTAATAGCATTGTTAATCAGATTGTGGAAAACCCTTCTGAGTTTTTCTTCATCTGAATTTATTTGATAATTATCCGGTACTTCTTGATGTGATAAAACCAGTCTGACATTTTCGTTCATCACAGGATAAAAATAACTGTAGACAGATTTTATAAAAGGTTGAATCTCAAAATTAGAATTATTTAATGTCATGGTGCCTGAAGTGAGCAGCGATGTGTCAATCAGATCGGTGACAACGGTTAATAGTTCTTTTGAACTTTTTTCAATTATTTTCAGGTATTCCTTTATTTCATCATCTGTATTCTCGAGCGACATCGTAAGTTCTGAGAAGCCAATAATGGCGTTCATCGGGGTGCGAAGTTCATGCGAAATGTTTTTTATAAATTCTGTCTGAAGATTTTCGTGTTTTTTGGCTTTGGCATTGGCCTTATTAATTTTTTTAATCAGGTGCTTTGTTAAGAAGAAAATAACTACCGTGCACATGATTACGAATACCCATTCCTTGTATAGAAATACTTTAACAAGCATGGACTCATTCTTAAACAGAGCTAACGCAAAATGGTCTGAAACCAAAAGCCAGATTACTCCTATTAACAAAAAGGTTGCAGATAGCCTTGCCTCGTATGGAATTTGTTTAGCTAACTTTTTAATCATATTTAAAAATAAAAATTTGAAAAAAGCAATTCAAGTTATAGGAGGTCTTTATAACAAATTATTTACGTCTTGGTTCTTTTCAAATACAATATAGCATCAGAAATATGGGATAAGTCATGCTATTTTAATAGATATTTATCATACCTGTTACTTGACTTCTTAAGGGCTATTATCGATTATTGAGATAAAATTTTAAAAAAGAGTTATGGATCTCAAAAATAATATGATAGGATGGTTTGAAATTCCGGTTAATGATATGAACCGTGCAATTGACTTTTATAAACAGGTTTTTTGTATAGATGAAATGCAAAAACAGGATTTTGGTGAAGTGCAAATGGCATTTTTTCCATGGGATGAGAAAATACCCGGATCTCCCGGCGGTTTAGTTTGTTATCCAACCGAATATAAACCTTCAGAAAGTGGTGTGCTTATATATTTTAATTCAATAGCCGGAGATTTAAACGAAGAATTAGGCAGAATAGAAGGAGCTGGAGGTAAAGTGTTAATGCCAAAAAAGCTGATTGCAGATGATATAGGTTATATGGCATTGTTTTTAGATACCGAAGGAAACAGAATTGCTCTTCATAGCCGTATATAAAAAAAGGAACCATTAGGTTCCTTTTTTATGTTATTCAAACATGTTTTTCATTCTGCTAAAGAAACTTTCTCCCGTTCCATTTGATGGATGAAAGCTTTCAGAAGTCTGCATTTTTTCAACCGCCTTTCTGTCTTCTTTAGATATGTTTTTAGGAATAAATACCTGAATTTGAACAAGTAGATCTCCTCTTCCATAGCTGTTTACTTCCGGCAAACCTTTTCCTCTTAAACGAAGAATCTTACCAGGCTGTGTTCCTGGTTCAATTTTAACTTTAACCTTACCTTCTACCGTTGGGATTTCAACCGGAGTTCCTAAAATAGCATCAGGGATGCTAATGTTAAGGTTGTAGATAAGATTGTTACCGTCGCGCATTAGTTCAGGATGTTTTTCTTCTTCTATTAATACTAGAAGATCTCCATTAACTCCACCCCGGCGAGCGGCATTACCCTTGCCTGAAACCGAAAGTTGCATGCCTTCTTCAACACCGGCAGGAATATTTAAGCTAATCACTTCATCATCACGAACAATACCTTCTCCGGCACATGAAGTACATTTATTGGTAATGATTTTTCCATCTCCTCCACAGGTCGGACAGGTAGATGAAGTTTGCATCTGTCCAAGAATGGTATTGGAAATACGTGTTACCTGACCAGAACCATGACACGTAGAGCAGTTACTGTATGATGAGCTGTCAGCAGCACCGGTACCGGAACATGAGTTACATTGAACGTATTTTTTTACCTTGATTTTCTTTTCAGCACCATTGGCAATTTCTTCAAGGTTAAGTTTTACCTTAACCCGCAGGTTCGAGCCTTTGTTTACTCGTCTGCCACCTCTTGATGAACCGCCAAAACCTCCAAATCCACTGAAGCCACCAAATCCACCACCAAAGATATCTCCAAAGTGAGAGAAAATATCGTCCATAGACATACCTCCTCCAAAGCCTCCTCCGGCTGCGCCGCCAACACCGGCATGACCAAACTGGTCGTAACGCTGGCGTTTTTCGGCATTGGATAGAACCTCGTAGGCTTCAGCTGCTTCTTTAAATTTCTCTTCAGCCGCTTTGTCGCCCTGATTTTTGTCCGGGTGGTATTGAATGGCCTTTTTGCGGTAAGCTTTTTTTATTTCTTCCGCATTTGCATTTTTCGATACCTCAAGTATTTCGTAATAATCTCTTTTTGACATTTGCTTTTAGTTTATTCCCCAACAACAACCTTCGAAAAACGGATTACTTTTTCATTTAAAGTGTATCCTTTCTCTACACAATCAATAACTTTTCCTTTCATCTCTTCTGTAGGTGAAGGAATCTTAGTGATCGCCTCGTGAAGGTCAGTGTCAAAGTCTTTTTCTTTCGCTTCAATCTCCTTGATACCCTGTTGTTTCAGGTATTCATTAAATTTGTTGTAAATTAATTTGATACCTTCTTTTAAAGCATCAATATCTTTGGCTTCATCAATGTGAGCTAATGCGCGGTCAAAATCGTCGACCACCGGAAGCAATGCCAATAACAGACCTTCGCCAGCCGATTTGCTAAGCTCCATCTTTTCTTTTAATGTACGTCGGCGATAGTTGTCAAATTCAGCACTCAAACGAACATATTTGTCGTTAAGATCTGCAAGTTTTTCAGTCAGCTTTTCTTCTTCCGATTGTTCAATGGTTACCTCTTCATTTAATTCTTCTGTTTCTTCAGAAGTGCTCTGCTCTTCCACAGAGGCTTCAGTTTCTTGCGCTTGCTCGTTAGTAGGCTCAACTGTTTCTTCTACTTCATTAGCCTTCTCTGCATCCTGCTTTTTTGATGACTTCTTTACCATGTATATATTTTTTATTTGTTCTATCGAAATGAATACAAGAATTACTTAGGTATTCGTTCGCAAATTTACACAAATATTTTGCCAAGCTGATTTTGTTCGTCAAATTGACAGTTTTTCATTAGGCTCAATGCAATTAGCTGTAATAATGACAAAAAAGGCAATCCCCCTTTGTAGAGAATTGCCTTTGTAATGTTATGTTGTCAGCTTATTTTAACTGTTGTTTTAAAAGTGCCTCCAGTGCAGGGCCACGAAGGTTTTTTCCAACTATTACGCCGTTCCCGTCGATCAGGAAATTACTCGGAATACCTCTTACTCCATACATAACAGCAGTTCTTGTTTGCCATCCGTTAAAATCGCAAACATGATAGGACCAAACTAAATTGTCTGTTTTAATAGCTTCTTTCCATGCTTCCGGATCTTTATCCAGTGAAACACTGAAAACTGTAAATCCTTCACCATTTTTGAAAGTTTGTTCTTTGTATTTATTAAAAGCAGAAACAACTGTTGGATTTTCGTAGCGGCATGGCTTACACCAACTGGCCCAAAAATCTATTAATACCATTTTTCCTGATAATTCAGATAGAGAAATGGTTTTGCCTTCAGGAGTTTCCATCTTAATCTCAGGCGCTTTATTTCCAATGTTTACGCCTTGTTTTTGCCCTGAAGCATTGAATGCAAAAAGCGCACAAAATAGCATTACTGCTCCAAAAGAGTGTAATATTTTTTTATCCATAATGGAAAATTAAAGAGATTTTTAAATCGCTGAGAGGGTGTTAAGCGATTTTTCAATTTTAGATAATCCGGCATCTTTGGCCAGAATACGTCCTTCACCGTCCAATAAAATATTAACGGGAGCGTTGATTTGGTATGCTTGAGCAACTTCACCTTCTTTTCCGGTAAAATCACAAATTTGAATGAATTCGGCAATTTCGTCTTGTTCAATAGCCAGATTCATTGGTGATTTAAAACGATCTAATGAGATGTTTACAATCACAAGATCTTGTCCGTTACGGAAAGATGATTTGCTGTACTGTTCGTTGATCTGCGTAAGTTGGTAATTATTCATTCTTGATTGAGCGTGATAAGAGGCCCAAAAATTAATTATTACCATTTTACCCTTAAATTCATTCAGATCAAAATCGACTCCATCGATCGTTTGTGTTTTGATGGCAGGAGCTTCGTTACCTATATCCAGGCCAACCTCTGCAATGTTTTTATCATCTATAAATGATAAAAATGCAATTCCCACAAACACAGTAGCTAACATTAATTTTAGCTGCTTCATATGAATATATTTTGATTAAAAATCGAGTTAAAGTTTCAAAAAAAAAAAGATGCGATGCTGTAGTTTTAGATGAACATACGTTTATATGTGATTAGCGGCTTAATTGAGCTTGCAAATTTAAAGTGGGTTACAAAAATGGACAACTAAAAAGTACTAGGAATTGATGTTTATATTTTTATATTATGAAGCTGGTGTTGTATTAAAGTGCAGTAAATCAAATAAATAACACAACTAAAAGTGCGGTCTTTTGTATAAAATAACTCATAGAATCATTCTAAATAGGATGATTTAGTAGTGTTTTTGTAATTAAAAAATGTTAAAAATAATTGATTTCTATCTTCGAAAACTACTGAGCTTCTACTCTTTTTATTTTTGCGCCCAGTTGCTGAAGTCGAATATCTATGTTTTGGTATCCACGATCAATTTGTTCAATGTTCTGAATTGTACTTTTCCCTTTTGCGGATAAAGCAGCAATTAACAAAGCAACACCTGCGCGTATATCCGGAGAGGTAAGTTTTGCCCCTCTTAGCATAGTTTCTTTATTTAAACCAATAACAGTGGCTCTGTGTGGATCACATAGGATGATACGAGCTCCCATGTCAATCAGTTTATCAACAAAGAATAAGCGACTCTCAAACATTTTTTGATGAATCAGAACACTTCCTTTTGCCTGAGTGGCAATAACAAGAAAAACACTCAGTAAGTCAGGTGTTAAACCAGGCCATGGTGCATCAGCAATGGTCATGATAGAACCATCTATAAAAGTTTCAATTTCATAAGTTTCCTGAGAAGGAATAAATATGTCATCGCCTTTAATCTCCATTTTTATACCCATTCGTTCAAATGCCATTGGAATAACTCCCAAATGTTGAACTCCTGCATTCTTTATGGTGATTTCCGATCCGGTCATAGCTGCCATACCAATAAAGCTTCCTACCTCAATCATATCTGGTAAGATCTCATGTTGGCAACCATTCATTTTATTTACCCCTTCAATATAAAGAAGGTTGGAACCGATGCCTTCTATTTTAGCACCCATAGAAACCATCATTCTGCATAGTTGTTGCAGATACGGTTCGCATGCAGCATTATATATGGTTGTTCTTCCAGGTGTGAGAGAGGCTGCCATTACAATATTAGCTGTACCTGTAACCGAAGCTTCATCTAATAACATGTAGGTGCCTTTCATTTCACTGGCTTCTACCGTGTAAAAGATATCCTGGGCATCGAAATTGAATTTAGCTCCCAGTTTTTCAAAACCAATAAAATGGGTATCAAGTCTGCGTCGGCCAATTTTATCCCCTCCTGGTTTTGGGAAATAGGCTTTACCAAAACGAGCCAATAATGGTCCCATAATCATGATAGATCCGCGAAGGGAAGAAGCTCTTTTTTTAAATTCTTTGCTTTGAAGAAATTCCAGATTTACATTGTCGGCCTGGAACTCACATGTATTTCTTGAGATCCGGTTGATTTTTACTCCCATCTCATGAAGTAAGTCTATCAGGTTGTTAACGTCAACGATGTCAGGGATGTTATTGATTGTAACTTTCTCTGATGTTAGTAGTATTGCACAGATTACCTGTAAGGCTTCGTTTTTTGCACCTTGGGGAGTGATTTCGCCTTTTAAACGAATACCACCCTCAATTTCAAAGCAATTCATTTATGGGAGTTTAAAAGATTAGCAATAAAAATATTTATTTCTTATCGTTACTGCGTTTTGGGTTGCGCCTTTTGTTAGTTTTTGCTTTACTCTGAAAAGTTTCTCTAATTTCAGGAAGTTTGGTGTCTTCACTTACTTTTAATTTACCCCCTGAAAGTCTTGATAAATCATTGAAAATTCTATCATCAGTAACAGAATCCTGATTCCAGTGATACAATGACTTTTTCATATGTCCTGCAATCAAAAGAATTAGCTTTTCTTTTTGGTCGCCGCCTTCTTCAAATTCAATGGCTTTGGCAATCATCTCTTCTACCAATTCGCCATAGTGCATATAACTTATTTTGCTGTTCTTATATGGCACTTTATCAGGTCTGGCATTAAGCGATTCTCTTTCAGGTAAGTCATATGGGAAATCAATGTCTAATTTAAAGTCAGACATGATAGCAAGATGATCCCAGAGTTTATGTTTGAAATCATTAATGTCACGCAGGTGAGGAAACATGTTACCCATAATGCCAATAATGGTTTTGGCACATCGGGTTCTTTCTTCGCGATCTTCAATTGTCACAGCATGGTCGATCATCTTCTGAATATGTCGCCCGTATTCCGGCATTGCCAGGGTTTTGCGATTCGAATTATAATCCATGTATTCTGAAATTCTTCTACAATTTTTTAAGCTCCAAAAATGGTTGAGTGTTTAAGGAAATAGTTTCTTTTAATCCTTTTGGAGGTAGGTTACACTATAATCTAAGTGACAGGGTAACTGATGCTACAAAACTAAAGCAAAATTTTAAGTTTGGCAAATTTGAGTAATAATTGTTTTTGCCCTGCATTCTCAAACATTACAGTTGCTTTTCTGTTGGGTTCTAACCCTTCTACATTTACTACTTTACCTCGTCCAAATCTTTCATGCTCAACCATCGCACCAGGTACAATCTGATTGGGTGAAGCAGCATTGAAATTCACGTTTATTTTAGGCTTTTCGTTATTTCCTGAATAATTCATTCTGATTTTCGGAGTTTCAGCTCTTGTGTTACCTAGCTTGCGGAAGTTGCGAGGTAATGCCGTTGAATTAGATTTGGGCTGAGAAGAGACAATATCATCAGCATGAACATCAAGGTAACTCTGATCAATATCGCCGATGAAACGGCTGGGGCGGCTATATGTTAATTCGCCATACTTGTATCTTGATCGGGCAAATGAAATGGTAGCGTTTTGTTCAGCTCGTGTAATAGCCACATAAAAAAGACGTCTTTCTTCCTCCAGAGCTTTCTCACTGTCAACAGATTGTAATGAAGGAAACAGTCCTTCTTCAACACCTACGATATACACGTTTTTAAACTCCAGTCCTTTTGCAGAGTGGATCGTCATCAAGGTTATTTTATTGATGTCATCTTTACTTTCATTATCCTGATCCGTTAATAATGAAACTTCTTCTAGGAAATTAACAAGGTTGGGAGTAATGCCTTCTTCCTGCTTGGTGGTGCTGAAATCTTTGATACCATTCAATAATTCATTGATGTTATCGATGCGTCCTTGTCCTTCAATGGATTTGTCGCCGTGAAGATCATGCATTATACCACTGGCTGATGCAATCTCAGCTGCCAGTTCGTAAGCAGATAGTTGTTCAAGCTGAGCGGCAAAACGGGTTATCAATGCTATAAAGGTATGCAGCTTTTTTAAGGTGCCTGCATTTACACCCAACTGTGCTGCAGTTGCATTTAATAGCAGTTCCCAGATGGTTCTTCCTGAAGCATCCGCGGCAGCTGTTATTTTATCTAATGTGGTTTTACCAATACCTCTGGCCGGGTAATTAATTACTCTTTTCAATGCTTCCCCGTCAGCCGGGTTAACGGTTAACCTGAAATAGGCCAGCAGATCTTTGATTTCTTTTCGTTGATAGAATGATAAACCTCCATATATTTTATAGGGAAGGTTTTTCTTACGCAACGCTTCCTCAAATACCCTCGATTGAGCATTGGTACGATAGAGTATTGCAAAATCCTTAAAATCCAGCTGATACTTCATTCGTTTCTCAAAAATATCATTGGTAATTAAAAAGCCTTCTTCAATATCAGAGTATGCTTTTAATACACGTACTGGATTTCCAACAGCATTTTCAGAATATACATTTTTTTGTATCTGTCCCTGATTTTTTTCTATGATGCTGTTAGCAGCATTAACTATGTTTTGCGATGAACGATAGTTTTGTTCCAGCTTAAATATTTTATATCCGGGGTAATCGTTTCTGAAATTCAGTATATTTTCGATTTTGGCACCCCTGAAACTATAAATACTCTGGGCATCATCTCCAACAACACATATGTTGTTATGTTTTTCGGCCAGTTTTTTAATGATCAGATACTGCGAAAAGTTGGTATCCTGGTACTCATCCACCAATATATAATCGTACTGTTGTTGATATTTCTTGAGTATATCCGGAAAATCGCGAAAGAGGATGTTGGTATTCAACAGTAAATCATCAAAATCCATCACTCCTGATTTATAGCATTCGCGCATGTATTGCGAATAAATCTCATGAACCAAGGGTATTTGTGAAGCTTTGTCGGCAGCAATACGATTCACATCGCGGGCATAGGCAACAGGTGTCACTAAATCATTTTTTGCTGCTGATATGCGAGAAAGAACGCTTCCTGGTTTGTATGCCTTATCATTCAGCTTCATCTTTTTACAAATACTTTTTATCAGATTCTTCGAATCTGTACTATCGTAAATAGTGAATGAAGAAGGATAACCCAGATGTTTTGATTCAAAGCGAAGTATACGTGCAAAGATAGAGTGAAAAGTACCCATCCATAAACTTGCGGCATTATGCTGTCCAACAACCGTTGCGATACGATCTTTCATCTCGCGGGCAGCTTTGTTCGTAAAAGTCAGAGCTAATATACGGTACGGTTTTACATCCTGCTTTAATAAATGAGCAATCCGATAGGTTAATACCCTTGTTTTTCCCGATCCGGCACCTGCGATTACCAGAGTTGGTCCTTCTGTTTCGACCACGGCAGCGCGTTGCACCTCGTTCAACTCTTCCAAATAATTCTGCACTACTTACTTTTATGATGATTGATGATACTGCAAAAATATAAGATCATTTGAGAAAAAGTGGAGGATATGACTATTTTTAAGGATGAATACTCTTTTCGCAACGAAAGAGCCTGGCTGTAAGTAATAAGTTGTTGCTTTTTATCGTTTGAAAGAAATATTATAGCTTTGAATGGTTGAACAACACTTCAAAAATTGAAGTAATCACTTGATACATGAATAACACACATCGATTTTTTATTATACTGGTATTTCTGTTGCCTCAGCTAATGATTGGTCAGAGCATTACATCCAATGCTTTTTATTCAGAGAATACTGATTACCCGGGAGGCAACAATGATCCGATATTTTTTTATTCAACTATGTCGGATGCACAATTACTGGCACCCATTGTTGCCGGTGCAACTTATAACTGGTATTCGTTTAATACTGCAACAGGTGCTTTTGACATACTTGAACAGAGTGGTGGTGAGACATTAATGAATGTGACAGAGAAAGGATATAAGGTGGACGTAATAGGCGGAGGAACTGTTACTCCATATTTTTGCTGGAATTTTGTTCCAGCTGCAGCAATTGATTCTATTGGTCTGCCTACAGAATCATGCAGTAATATAAGGTTAACAGGATATGTAAATAATAAGCCTCTTGTTTATTATAATCATAAGGGAGATGGAAACTCTCAGCTGATTGATTATGGATACAGCTGGTCATCTGCTCCAACCGGACCAATTGATGGAGTAACGGAAGTTACTCAACTGATTACTGCACCTACTGAAGACACTGAATACTCTTTTGTAGTTGGGCAAAAGTTTGCAGTCGGTATAACCCCGGCTACATTGAGTTATGCATATGAAGCCATTGCAGTATCTGCTGTTTTTAGTTTTGAAACAGAAGGAACGGCTGATAATGAAGCAACAGAAGGTTCAGCTCCTATGGTGGTGCGATATTCAGACGAATCTTTGGGTAATGTTACTGATTGGGAATGGACTTTTGGTGATGCAGGGAAAGATTATGTGGCAGACCCAATATTTACTTTCCAAAAAGCCGGTGATTATGCGGTTAGTTTATGGGTAATGAACTCAGATTCGGGGTGTGAATCAGATAGTGAAGTACAAACCTTTACCGTAAAAGAAATCGTTTTGAAGGTTCCAACGGCTTTTACTCCGTTTAGTAGTCCTGGTGAAAATGATGAGTTTAAAGTACTATACAGATCCATTAAAAAATATCGCATTGTTATCTATAACCGATGGGGACGCAAAGTATTTTCAAGTAGTGACCCAGCACAGGGATGGAATGGTCGGATAGGAAACAGAAAAGCCGAACCAGGTGTGTATTTTTACGAGATAGAAGCAGAAGGCTACAATGAAGGAGAAAAAGTGACGCGAGAAGGAGCTGTTCACTTGATTGTGACTCAAAACTAAGATTGGCAATTAAAATATTAAAGGGGTTGATTTGTTATGAATCAACCCCTTATTTATTATTTAATTAATCATCATCTTGTTCCGCCTCGAAGGTTTTAATAAGTTCCGTTTGAATTTCAGGTGGAACTTTATCATACTGAGCAAATTCCATAGTGTAGAAAGCACGTCCGCCGGTGATACTACTTAATGAAGTAGAATACTTGTTCATTTCTTTCAAAGGCACTTTGGCTTTGATTACCTCAAAACCTTTTTCACTTGACATGCCTTCAATCATGGCACGTCGTCCCTGAAGGTCACTCATTACATCACCCATGCGATCACTAGGAACTTTTACTTCCACATTGTATACAGGTTCCAGAATTTTAGGGCCTGCAACTTTAAAAGCCTGGCTAAAGGCATTTCGTCCGGCCAACTTAAATGAGATTTCATTGGAATCAACAGGGTGCATCTTTCCGTCATAAACAAATACCCTGATATCGCGGGCATATGATCCGGTAAGCGGCCCTTCTTCCATTCTTTCCATGATACCTTTTAGAATTGCAGGCATGAAGCGTGCATCAATTGAACCACCTACAATACAGTTGTTATAAACCAGTTTGCCGCCCCAAGGTAACTTTACTTCATCGGTGTCACGAACGTTGAGTTTAATTTCCTGTCCATCAATTTTCATGGTTGCCGGAGTAGGCATGTCTTCATAGTATGGTTCGATAATCATATGAACCTCACCAAATTGTCCGGCACCACCTGATTGTTTTTTATGGCGATAGTCAGCACGGGCAACCTTTGTTATGGTTTCACGATATGGGATTCGAGGAGACAGGAATTCAATCTCAATCTTGTCATTGTTCTCAATCCTCCATTTCATAGTGTTTAAATGGAACTCACCCTGACCATGGACTATAATTTGTTTCAGCTCTTTTGAATATTCAACAACCAGTGTCGGATCTTCTTCATGCATACGTTGAAGAACTTCTCCTAATTTTTCATCATCACTTTCGCTTTTTGCCTTAATAGCTGTTCGGTATTTAGGATTTGGATAGTGAATCGGTTCAAACAGGTAATCACAACCTTTTTCGTTTAAGGTATGATTGATATGTGTTTCTTTTAATTTAACGGTTACACCAATATCACCGGCAACCAGTTCTGTTACTTTATGACGATTGTTACCTGCTACACAATTAAGTTGGGCAACTCGTTCTTTGGCGTTTTTATTGGCATTGATCAGGTCCATGCCTTCAGATACCTTACCTGACATTACCTTGAAGAAAGAAACTTCTCCCAAGTGAGGTTCAACTGATGTTTTGAATATAAACAAGGAAGTTGGTCCGTTTGTATCACATTTTACTTCTACTCCGTCTTTAGTAACAGGTGCAGGCATGTCAGATACATTAGGAACCACATTGCCAAGGAATTCCATTAAACGTCGACCTCCCATGTCTTTTTTAGCTGAAACACAGAATACCGGGAATAAATCGCGGGCAACCAGACCTTTTCTGATACCCTGACGCATCTGATCTTCGTTTAAGGTTCCTTCTTCAAAATAAAGTTCCATTAACGACTCATCATTTTCGGCTGCTGCTTCTACCAATGCGTTGTGTAATTCGTCTGCTTTCTCTTTTTGGTCAGCCGGAATATCAAGAATCTGTGGTTCGCCACCATCAGGAGCCCACTGGTACATTTTCATTTTCAGAACATCTACCACTGCATTAAAATCAGTACCTACATTAATAGGATATTGAATAACAACTACCTTTTTACCAAAAACTTCAATTGCATTTTCAAGCGTCTGTTCATAATTGGCCTTTTCATGGTCAAGCTGATTCATTACAAAAATTACAGGCTTGTTGTATTGTTCTGTATACCTAAAAAGGTTTTCGGTACCAACCTCAACACCTTGAGTGGAGTTAAGAAGCATTAATGCTGTATCGGTAACATTTAGTGAGGTAACTGCTCCACCAATAAAGTCATCAGAACCAGGGCAGTCAATAATGTTAAACTTACGATCAAGATATTCGGTAAACAGTACAGATGAAAAAACCGAGTAACCATATTCATGCTCCACCCGGTGATAATCTGATACTGTGTTATGGCTTTCAATGTCGCCACGTCTGTTAATGACACCACCTTCGTACAGCATTGCTTCTGCGAGGGTGGTTTTACCCGAGCCGCTGCTACCAAGCAGCGCCAGGTTTTTAATTTGATCAGCTTGATATACTTTCATAAAACTTGATTTAAGAGTTTGTAACTAATTTTTATTAGGTAATAAAAAGGGTGATTGTAAAATTAGCAATATTTAGTTACCGACCAAGAAAATCACTATTAATCTGAAAGTGGCTGCTCTTATTTAGTGCTGGTTTAAAAAAGGATATCTGTAAGCCTAAGTTTAATACATGTTCTTACAAATTTTTATCGATTTTAGAATGACAGATAATTTAATTGAATTTGTAAGTATTAAATCGTAATTTACCTACACTAATAAATACACCAAACACACTTTTATGGTACTTGATGGAGATGCAAAGAAACTCAAAATTATAGTTAGTGAGGAAGGAATAGTGTACCAGCGTTCACTCTATGAAGCAATCTTATTTGCTGCAAAGAAATATAAAATTGCAGGTGCTACAGCTCACAAAGGTATTCTTTCGTATGGGGCGGATGATTTAGCCAATAATGCAAAAGCTTTTTCGTTGCCAGAGAATATGCCTGTCATTATTGAAATGGTTGATCGGGAAGAACGCATTTATGATTTTGCCGAGATTGTTTCGAAGTTAATCGATAAATCGGGCTGTGGTGGAATTGTTTATGTTGAAAGCGTGGATGTAGTTACATACAAAAAAAGCGTCTGCTAAGGTAATTCCTTTTTTATTTCGCTGTTGCTATAGTTATATTTGGGCACCAAATTTAATTATAATGACACGATTTAGATTTACCATATATATACTACTCGTACTAAGTTTTAGTTATTCGGCTATAGCTCAGCATCGTATTGCCTCACCCAAGCCAAAGCTGGTTGTGTTTTTTCTGATCGATGAATTAAGTACAGACCAGCTTGTAGCATTCAGAGATAAATTTAGCAATGAAGGATTCAATCGTTTAATTGACGGAGGAGCCTTTTATAGAAATGCATCTTTTCCGGCAGGATCAGTTTATGCCGGGTGTAATCTTTCGACTTTGTACAGTGGAGCTTATCCCTCAACTCATGGTATAATCTCAGATGTATGGTATGATAAATTAAAATACAATAAGGTTCTGGCCGATGCTGCAGATATTGATAAAGGAGTTTTGCCTTCAGCTAAAAATATGCTGGCTTCCACTTTTACAGATGAGTTGAAATGGATGTATAATGGTCAGTCGAAAGTAACAAGCATTGGTTTTAACCCTGATTTTCTTGTTTGGACTGGCGGTCATTCACCTGATTATACATACTACCCTGACGAAACCACTGGAAATATGGTACTCAATGCAGATACTTCCATAATTAAGCTGCCTGATTGGGTAAATGAGTTTAATGGAAAGAAATTACTGGATGTTTATGCCGAGAGGCAGTGGGGACCAATTGCTGATTTGAGTGAGTATCATCAATTACAGTATTTCAGTGAAGAACTGCCACAAGGACATACGTTTTTGTATTCTTTAAAGAAGGGAAAAGAAAATAATGTTTATCAAAATGTTTTGGAATCACCTTATGGAAATAAGTTGATCAGAGATTTTACCGTTAGTCAGGTGTTAAACGGTGAATATGGAAAGGATGAGGTTACTGATATTTTAACGGTTCAGTTTACAACTCGCTCTGCACATCGTACTTCTGCTGCTGCTTTTGAGGCAGAAACAGAGGATATGTTGCTTCGTTTAGACCAGGAGATTGCTGATATGCTTAAAATACTGGATAGTGAAGTAGGTCTGGAGAATACATTGGTTATAACCAGTGCCATTGCAGCACCTGTAAGATCTGTAGTTGATAATGGAAGGGCAAATATTCCTACCGGTTTATTTAGTGGCAGAAAGGCTGCTTCTTTATTAAATCTTTACCTGATGGCAATTCATGGGCAAGGAACCTGGGTTAAGGCTTATCACGATGGTCAGGTTTATTTGAATCATGAGTTACTGGAGCAATCGAAAATATCGAAAAAGGAAATACTGGATCAATCGGCTAAGTTTTTGATGCAGGTTGAAGGTGTTGCTTATGCCTTACCCGCTGATGAACTTATGGCATCAACATCCGATCTGGCTGCTATGGAAAGCTTAAAACTCAATTATCATCCAAAACGTTCCGGTGATATTCTGATTAGACTGCAACCCGGCTGGAATGAAGAAATTGATGGTAAGGATCCTGTACATCGCCACTGGACTTCATCTACCGTACCATTGGTTTTTTACGGATGGAAAATTGGCAGAAGAAATATTTACGAAAAAGTATCTATGGCTGATGTAGCTCCAACTATCTCTTCTTTTCTTGAGATACCCTTTCCTAATGGATGTGAGGGTAAACCTTTAAAAGAAGTTTTGCCTTAGTTTTCTATTAATTCTGATTTGAATTCTGTTTATTCGTTAACGAACAAAGCTTTTGCTTCTTCGGTGATGGGCTGAAGGTAAATCTTTCCTCCTTTAAAATCAAAGGTTATTAAAAAGTGTCTAAGAAATTGATATCCTATAATTGGCCTTATGTCATCACAAAAAGTAATGGGTACATTATACAGAACAAAATTATAATCGAAATTTACCTGCGATACTATTTGTTCATACATATCAATTACAGTAACATCATCCAATGACACGCGGTAGCCAGTCATGCTGTTTTTAATTCGATATCGTTTTTCGAGTGCAGGGCCATTCCATGAAAGATTAATGCCGACAGGCATGGATACTTCCAGTTCAACGGGTTGCCGCATGTATTGCCAGGGTTCAATATCAATAGTTGGTGTCTTATGTAATAAACTCTGAGTAAAACCTATGGTATTGGTTTCTTCGGGAATACTCAGTTCTTTAATGTTATCGGCTATACGAATTAATTTCTTATCAAAATCGAACTGAACTGCCAGTTTATTGAACAAGTCAGCTCCGATAGTGCCAATTACAGGGGCCGGGAAAGCATATTCACTTCTATTGCCCAGATGTCGTTTGGTTTTAAATTTAGTATTTGAAATGACCCTGTCGCCAATGGTTATCTGCTTAAATTTAAAGGTTGTCTCGAGGGTATCCAGACCTAGATCATGCAAACGATAATTCATGTCTTTTCGCAGGTAGTTACCTCCTGATGTTTCAACAATAAATAATTGTGGCAGATTAATGCCATCTATTTTAAGTTCCACAACCAGCTGGCCGGTTGGTAGCTGAGTATATGGTATTTCAGTAATTTTTGCGGATAGATTACAAATGAAGAATGTGGTAAGGAGTATTAATATGGTTGGTTTTCTTTTCATCGTATATCGTTTCTAATGGTTCGATAAAGCTAAGATAATTGTAAATACTAAGTTTTCATATAAAAACTCTAATGAAAAGAATGGAATAGAATACAAGAAAAAGCCATCATCGTCAGCATAAAACTAACAATGATGGCTACCATCTGATTTACTTTAAAGGAGATGACCGACACAGAACCGATCATCTCACTTCCCCCTTAAATCACCCCTTGCCCCTTATTACCAAGTGGTCCCTCTCTTTAGAGGTAATGTAGATTATAGATATTAATGAACTTGGTTTTATACTCTAAAAAATGACATGATCTCACTTAGTTGTTCAGCCTGACTGGCCAATTCCTCTGAGCTGGTTGCCATTTCTTCGCTGGCTGCAGCATTTTGCTGTGTTATATTGCTTAACTCCTGTATAGCTGAATTTATCTGTTCCGATCCCTGGTTTTGCTCGTGTGATGCAGCAGCTATCTCTTTTACCAGTCCCACAGCTTTCTCCATCTGAGGAACAACCTGTTCCAGTCGTTCGCCTGCAACTCTGGCTTTTGCAACGCCATTATTTGAAACCGTAAATATATCGTTGGCAGCTATTTTACTACGCTCAGCTAATTTGCGAACTTCTCCGGCAACAACAGCAAACCCCCGGCCATGCTCTCCCGCCCTTGCCGACTCTACTGCTGCATTTAAGGCCAGGATGTTGGTTTGCATTGCTATTTCGTTAATGATCTGAATCTTTTCTGCAATCTCAATCATAGATACTGCTGCTTCTTTAGCTGTATCATAACCGATCTGAATATTTTGTGCAGTGGTTTGTACAATTTCTTCTGCTTTTCCTGAATTGAAGTTGTTCTGCTCAATATTTGCTACCATCTCTTCCATTGATGAAGATACCTCCTCAGTGGATGATGCCTGTTCCGAAGCTCCTTGTGAAATCTGTTCAGAGGCAGTACTTAATTGCATACTTGCATCCGATACATTTCTGGCTCCCTGCTGTACACTTGATATAACCTCTTTTAATTTGTAAGACATCATGGTTAATGCATTGGCCAAAATACCAACTTCATCTTTTTGACTAATATCAAGCTGATGTGTAAGGTTACCTTCGGCCAGGGCCTTGGCCAGATCAACAGCTTTGTTTAATCCTCTACTTATGTTTCTGCTTAATAATGTGTTAATTATAAAGAATAGAGCCAGTGATATAAACATTGATAATAAAATTGAGCTCCGTGCCTCTCTAACCGACTTCATTAAATCATCATGAAATACTGTAATGACTACATAAGAATCTACTTCATCAACATATTCATAATAAATCTCAACGTCTTCGTCTCTCCAGTTGGTTCGTATCTTATCTTGTTCCTTACCTGATTCTGTTATCAGTTTAAATATTGATTCTTCTGAAATGTCTTTCCCCTCTTCTGTTTTGTGAATCAGTATTTCGCCATCAGCCTCCAATAAAAATGGATATCCATTTTCATAGTAGGTTTTAGAATAGAATATTTCTTTTAGCCCACTCAGATCTTTTTCGTTCACTCCAAAATAGAGCATACCTTCAACTTTACCGTCGATTACGATCGGGCTGTATCCTGTGAGATACCAATCATTAACAACAAAGGCTCTACCAAAAAATGTTTTACCATCGTTAACAGTTTGTGCTACAGGTGAACTGTTAGGAATGTAAGTATTTACGGCTCTTTGCCCATTGTTATCTAAAATATTGGTTGAAATTCTTAAATATCCACCCGGTATGCGTTGGAAAATAGTAGCGGTACCGCCAATCTTTTCTTTAATGGCATCAACAATTGCATGATTACCATGTATTTTATTACCCCCAATAGTCCATGAGTTAAGAGTAACAGAACTTTCTTCTTTGGTCGCCTGGTTAATAGCAGTGTATTGGTTCTCATCGCGATGATCAATTTTTATTTCCCCTAAGTTGTTAATGTAACATTCAACGTAGTGTAAACCTATATCTATTTCTTCCTGGTTTAATTTGATTTCGTTTTTTAGAAATCTTGAGATATCATCAACCTGTTCTGTCAACCGGTTATGGGCATCTTCAAGAAAGGTTTTCTTCTCCATTGAAACCGTGTAGATTGTTAAAGCAATAAATATTACTGCTATCGTTAGCCCCAAAATTATATTGAGTCTGGCACCTATTCTGATATCATTAATAAACTTCATAATGTTTCCCCCCTTTTTGAGTTTATTTCTTGTGTAAGATTCTTCAGTTTTAGGTTGGTTGGAAAAGAGTAACTATTATTGTGTACTTCTGTTAATACTTTAGACATGTGATCAAATACAGTGTTTTTCGGAACGAACCCTCTGAAGCCTGAACCAATCAGGTCGTTCAGAAAAACACTGTCTGAATGATTTGTTACGGCAACCAGTTTCAGGTGATGATACCTGTATAATAATCTTTTGGCTACCTCAAATCCATTCATATCAGGCATTTCAATATCCAATAATATGATATCGGCCTGATTCAGTTTACTACTACTCAATAAATCGCCCCCCGAACTAAACTGATCGATAACATTGTAGTGTAACTTCTCTTCTAAAAAGAAGGTCACTGCTTCCAGGAAGCTCTTATTATCGTCAACAACAATTAGTTTCATTGTTCTAGTTAGTTTTAACCCGATACATAGGTTTTTTAATACTCCCACTCTTCATCTTTTATTGATGATGTAAAGATAGAGTACCCAGGAGGCGTTTTTTAGAGGTAATTTGTAGGAATTTATAGGGTATTTTTACCTTATTGTTGTTGAGGGTTTTCCATGTAGTGGGTTAGGGAAAACTTGTCGGAAGGAAATGTTATAGTTCTATTAGTTGATTCTTAATGGCATATACAACAAGGCTTACAGCATTCTTACTGCCTGTTTTTTCAAGCATAAGGGTTTTATAATTCGAAACTGTTTTGGGAGAAAGGTTTGTTTTGTCTGCAATTTCTTTAGCCGATAAACCATCCACCATATAGGTAAGTATCTCTATTTCTTTCGAATTTAGTTCTATTTCGGGCTGACTATCCGTTTGATTTTTTTCCTGACGGTATTTTATAATCATTTCCTGTAATAAAGCTGCTGAAAAGAAGGTGCCGCCCTTTAAAACAGACCTGATTGCATTTGATAATTCTTCGAGGTTTGCTGTTTTGAATACAAAACCTTTAGCACCTGAAGTCATCATGTCGTAATAATACTGATGGTCTGTAAACATTGAAATTGCCAATACTTTTATATCAGGTTTAATTTCCATTGCTTTCTGAAGGGCTTCAATACCATTCATACGGGGCATTTCAATATCCATTAAAACAAGGTCAGCATCATTGTGGTGCAGCAACTCTATAAATTCCAGTCCGTTTGAAGCCTGTGCTACAACCTTACCAATATTATTGAGCTCAAGTAGTGTTTTTAAGCCATCTCTGAATAAATCATGGTCATCAACTAATATTATATTGGGAAGATCTGTGTTCATTTCCTGATTGTTTTACCTTTTATTAATCTATATCATTTCCGTTCGAAAGGTGAGTGGCAACAATTATTTTCACCTTAAATCCTTTTCCTTTCTTTTGTTTGAAATCGATTATACCGCCTACACTTTTTACTCTGTTTATAATATTGTTGATACCCATACCCAGGTTGGTTTTATTCCTATGATCCTCAGATAAACCTTTTCCATCATCGGAGTATGTAAAATAAATAATTTCACCTTCTTTTTTTATGGTAATCTCTGAGGTACTGGCGCCTGCATGTTTTATTGTGTTATTAATAAGCTCGGTTGTTACCCTGTAAAACATTACTTCAAGGTCTTTATCCAATCGTTGAGATAAATTGTGTTTCAGGTTAACTTGTAACTTACCTGTTTCTTTTATTTTTTCAATAAAAATATTCAGAGCTTCAATCAGGCCATAATTTGTTAAAACATGTGGACTTAGGTTCTGTGAGACTTCTTTAATTGATTTGGTAGCCTCGTTGATACTTTCATTAATTTTCTTCTTAATGATCTCGATATGATCCTGGTTATCGGTGTCATTCAGCCATTGAAGGTATAGTTTAATGGTTGATAAGATGGGACCAATGCCATCATGTAACTCCTTTGCAAATCGAACCCTTTCTCTTTCTTCAGTTCTGATGGTTGCCAAACTGAAATCCTGTTCCAGCTTTTTAAGTTTTGTAATATCTCTTACAATTGCCTGTACATAATTATTATCGCCAATCGTAATACTATTTAATGATGCTTCAGTATAAGCCAGCGATTTATCTTTTCTTATTACTACCCAATCAAATATTTGTGATTCACCTCCCATCAGTTTTGTTTTGTAATTCTCTAGGGCTGTAACGGTTAATTCTCCATTTGCCTGATATTCGGGTGAAAAATCTATTGGACTAAGTCCCATTACATCATTTTTGCTGTCATATTGCAGAAGTTTTAAAGCCTGATTGTTGCATTCAACACAATGATCAACGGTATCAAAAATAAAGATGGCATCATTGGCACTTTCAAACAATTCTCTAAAGCGCTCTTCTTCAATTTCAAGTAATATCTTAGTATTTACAAGATCTTCAATTGTTTTATTCAGTTCAATGGTTTTTGTTTCCAGAGCTTTAGTTTTTTGCTCTAATTCATGAATGTGTTGCTGAAGCTGAGGATAATAGCTTTTACTAACGGAATCTTCACCGAGACCAAGAACTTTTCTTCTAATAGCTTCCTTATCGTCGTTATATTCACTCATACATGAACCTGTTGAAATCTTCTTATTTAGTATAGTAGTTTTGTAAATAGCTTTTTGATGTCCTCTAACTCTACAACTCTTGGATTTGTTGCAATACAAGGATCATAAAAAGCATTGGTGGTAATTTGTTCAATGTTGATATCTTCAACATTATAATGGTTAAATGAAGTTGCAACACCAAGTGAACGTGCTAATTGTTTTACTTTATCTGTTAGCTTAGCCTTAATCTGATCGTCAGGTGTTTTAATATCACCTCCCATACTTATATAAATATCCTTGAATTTTTCAGGACAACTTTCGAAGTTAAAGTCTATACAATAATCCATTAAAATAGCGTTGCACTCTCCATGTGGTAAATCTTTCAATCCACCCAGGCTGTGGGCCATTGCATGAATTATTCCTAAACTGGCATTAGAGAATGCTATACCTGCCAGCATACTTCCCTTCATTACATTGTTTCTGGCTTCCACATTATAAGGTTCATTAACTGCAGTCAATAAATTGTTGCTCAGTAATTCAATAGCTTTTAGTGCATTTATATTTGTAAATACAGAACTGGCGTTAGAAACATACGCTTCTATGGCATGTACCAAGGCATCAATCCCCGTATTGGTAGTTAATTCAGCATCCATTGATGTAGTAGTTATGGCATCAATAATTGCTACATCAGGAACAAGTGCCTTGCTAATAATGGCTATCTTCTTTTGTTTATGGGTGTTTAAAATGATGGCAAATTGAGAGATGTCGGCAGAAGAACCGGCTGTTGTAGGAATACAGATTAATGGAGTCATTGGAACACGAATATTATCAACACCTTCGAATTCGTTAATGTCTTTGCCATTTGTACAAACAATACCAATTCCTTTCGCACAATCAATTACACTACCACCTCCAATGGCAATAATAAGATTACATTTTTCTTTTATGTACAATTTAGCTCCTTCGTTCACCTCATAGTCTTTGGGATTTGGAGTGATATTGTTATAAATAATGTAATTGAGTTGATTTTCCTGTAACGATTCTTCCAGTTCTTTTACCCATCCCGCCTTCTGTACACCAGAATCGGTTACCAGAAGAATCTTGTTTGCATTGAAGTTTTTAGCAAATTTGGCAGCAAGGCCAATTGAATTATCTCCATAAACAATCTCCGGAACCCTGTATTTTCTTAAGTTCATACCAAAATTATTCGTTGCGTTACCGAAATAAGTTACAAGAAAATTTCTTTTTTACTTAATTTTTTAATGAGTTTATCAAATTATTGTAGTTTTTAATCACTTGACTGGCTATACTATCCTTTTCAATTGTATTTTTTTCGGTATTGAAGAGGAGTTAGTTTGGTAATTTGTTTGAACTGCCTGTTGAAGTAAGAAATACTGTTATAGCCACATTTTGCTGCAATATTTCCAAAACTGTCTGTTGTGCCAGCAATTAAGTTACCAGCGTATTCAATTCTCATTTCGTTCAAAAAAACTGTATATGGTTTCCCGGTTCGTTGTTTAAAATAACGACAGAATGAATTTGGAGTCATATTTGCCACTTCTGAAATTTCCTGTAATTCAATGTCTTCCTTGAAATTTTTGGATAAATACTGAAATACAATATTGATTCTTTCATTATCAGCTTGTTTGATTGGTGTATGATAACTTATAGTTGACAGGCTGCGGCAATCTTTTGATTGAGCAAAAATATTGAGGATGTTCATAAATGTTTGAAATCGTTCGAAGCCATCCTGTGTTTGGCAATCTTTTATTAATTGGGATACTTCAGTTTTGTCGTTACCTTCAAGCCTTAATCCTTTTGTAGCTTCTGTCAATAACCTTTTAATATGCGCCATTTCCGGAATTTCAAAGAATTGCTGACCAAATGACTCATCCTTAAAGAAAAGCGAAATACTGTGAACGTTTAATTCGGAGTCAGGCTCATAATAGACTTCATCACATCGGGTTACGTGCGGTACGTTTTTCCCAATCATAAATATATCACCGGGTTGGAAACGCTCGATATGATTGCCAATAAAGCTGGTTCCTTCTCCTTTTAAAATGAGTGTTATCTGGTGTTCAGGGTGATAATGAATATTGTCATAGAAAGTTGATCCTTTATCGACCTGATGGCGAAAAGAATTATTGCCGGTTTTAGGAATGATAAATCTGATAGCTTTCATAAGTAATAAAATGCCTTAAATTACCATTAAATATAGTTAATGCTATAAAAGTAGAATAAATAGTTCAAAAAATGGTTAATATAAGAGTAAAAAAGGATATAAATATCCGATATGTTTGTAATGTAGATTAATCATTAAAACTATAAGTATGAAACCAACCTGGACAGGAGTATATCCAGCAGTAACAACGAAGTTTAAAGAAAATGGAGAGCTTGATATAAAAGCCTTTATTAAAAACATAGAACACCAGATTGAGTCAGGTGTTTCTGGAATTATTCTGGGAGGATCATTGGGTGAATCCAGTACGCTGAGTGCCGATGAGAAAATTCAACTGGTACAGGCACTTCAACCTTATCGGTCAAAAGTGCCGGTTATCATGAATATTGCCGAGTCGAGCACTGAAAGAGCAATTGAGGCTGCTATAAGAGCTGAAAAAGAAGGGGCTGATGGCCTGATGTTATTGCCTCCACTTTTGTATAAGGCCGATGCAGAGGAAACAGTTGCGTATTTCAAAGAAGTGGCTTCCTCAACATCCTTACCGATTTTGCTTTATAATAATCCGGTTGATTATAAAATTGAAATCACAGTAGATATGTTTGAGCAACTGAAAGATGTGAGCAATATTGAAGCTGTGAAAGAATCAACCCGTGATTTGACCAATATTACCCGAATGAAAAATGCTTTTGGCGATCGCTTTAAGATTATGGGTGGTGTTGATACGCTTTGCCTGGAAGCTCTTTTACTGGGGGCTGATGGTTTGGTGGCAGGATTGGTTTGTGCCTTTCCAAAAGAAACAGTTGTGTTATTTGAATTAGCCAAACAAGGTAAAATCGAAGAAGCCGTTCAGTTGTATCGTTGGTTTATGCCATTACTCGAAATGGATATTCATGCTAAACTGGTTCAGTATATTAAGTTGTGTGAAGTTTATACAGGGATAGGAACGGAGTATGTGCGCGCACCTAGAAAAATAATAACAGGAGCTGAGCGAGAAGGAATTGTAGCAACTATTGAAGCTGCTTTGAAGAATCGACCTGTTTATAATTAAAAAAATTACTTATGACTGATATTAAGACGGAAGTTGAGAATGCAATGCAGCATGCTGCTGATGCATTTCTCATCTTTAAGAAAACTTCAGGCAAGCAACGAGCTGATTTTTTAAGGTTAATTGGAAAAGAAATTGTTGACCTTGGTGATACTCTTATCCAGACCGTAATAAAAGAGTCACATCTTCCGGAGGGTAGAGTCGTGGGAGAAAGAGGAAGAACAGTTGGTCAGCTTGAGAAATTTGCAGATTTGGTTGAAGAAGGATCGTGGAGAGAAGCAGTAATCGACAAAGGTGATGCGGGGCGGCTACCTTTACCCAAACCTGATTTAAGAAAACTGTTGATTCCTATGGGCCCGGTAGTTGTATTTGGAGCAGGTAATTTTCCATTAGCCTTCTCGGTGGCAGGTGGCGATACTGCGTCTGCTCTGGCAGCAGGAAATCCGGTGGTGGTTAAAGGTCACCCTGCTCATCCAGAAACAAGCTTGTTGGTTGCTTCTGCTATCAATAAAGCCATTGAAAAGAGTGGATTGCCTAAAGGAGTGTTTTCAATGATTCAGGAGGACGGGATTGAATCAGGTAAATTATTGGTTCAACATCCGGTTGCTAAAGCAGTTGGATTTACCGGGTCGACTATTGCCGGTATGGCTTTGGTAAAATTGGCAAGTGAACGCGACGAACCAATACCTGTTTTTGCAGAGATGGGAAGCATCAATCCTGTGGTGATTTTAAAAGATGCCTTAAAAAATAAATATGCTTCCATTGCTTCCAATTTGGTTGCCTCGATAAATATGGGAACAGGGCAATTTTGTACGAATCCGGGTTTGATTGTTACTACCAAAACAGATGGATTTGATGATTTTGTTTTAGAATTGTCAAAGCAAGTGAGTCAAACCTCAGGAGCGCGAATGTTTAGCAATGGAGTATTGCGTAACTATCAAATAAATGCTGATAAGGTTCTGTCTCATTCAACAGTTCAATTAGTAGCAAAAGGTATTGATGCTGATGCTGAAGTTGTACCTCCTGCAGTGGCCACAGTTTCTGCTTCTGATTTTATAAAACACCCGCAGTTGCATGAAGAAGTGTTTGGTCCGTTTAGCTTGCTGGTTGTTTGTGATGATGATTCACAGTTAGTAGAGGTATTAGCTAATTTAAAAGGACAGCTAACAGCAACTCTTCAAGCTGAAGAAGAGGAGTTAGGTAAGAATCAGGCATTAATTAATTTGTTGGTTGAAAAGTGTGGAAGATTGCTGCTGAACGGGGTGCCAACAGGTGTTGAGGTAGGTGCGGCAATGCAACATGGGGGACCGTTCCCGGCATCCAGTGATTCGCGATTTACGTCGGTAGGTGTTGATGCTATCAAGCGATTTGTTCGACCTGTTTGTTATCAGGATTTTCCCGATCATTTATTACCTCTGGAATTACAAAATGGCAATCCTCTTTCTATCTGGCGCAGGGTTGATAACAAATGGACCAGAGAAGAGATTTAACTAATACACATAACTCTTAAACCTTTAACCATAAACAAATGGCGAAAAAAAAATTTTTTTGTATCGACGGACATACCTGCGGGAATCCAGTAAGAGTTGTGGCCGGTGGTGTTCCAAACCTTAAGGGGAAAAGCATATTCGAAAAACGTGAGCATTTTTTAACGGAATATGATTGGATTCGAACGGGTTTGATGTTTGAACCACGGGGTCATGAACAGATGTCGGGAAGCATGATATTTGCACCTGAGAATCCTCAGAATGATGCAGGTATATTGTTTATCGAAACCAGTGGTTGCCTGCCCATGTGTGGTCATGGAACCATTGGAACCGTTACCATTGCCATCGAAGAAGGCTTAATTACTCCACATACTCCCGGTGAATTGCGACTGGAAACGCCTGCAGGTCTTGTGTTGGCTAAGTACAAGCAAAATGAGAAAGGTAAGGTGGTTTCTGTAAAAATCATTAATGTTCCATCCTTTTTGTATAAAAAGGGCCTTACCATTGTGAGTCCTGATTTGGGTGAATTAACCGTTGATGTTGCTTACGGTGGAAACTTTTATGCCATTGTTGATGAACAGAAAAACTTCTCTGGATTACATCATTTTACTGCAGATGAGTTAATCTCATACAGTGGTGAAGTTAGGAGACTGTTGAATGAGAAATACAGTTTTGTACATCCTCAGAATGAAAAAATCAATGGATTGAGTCATGTGCTATGGACTGGTAATACTATTAGTGAAGAGGCAGATGCCCGTAATGCAGTGTTTTATGGAGAGAAAGCCATCGATCGTTGCCCTTGCGGAACAGGTACATCGGCTCGTATGGCTCAATGGTACTCATTGGGTAAACTGGAGGTTGGATCATCTTTTTTACATGAAAGTGTGATTGGCAGTCAGTTTATCGGTACGGTAGAATCGGACCTGAAGATTGGAGATTTTGATGCCATAGTACCTGGTATTGAAGGCTGGGCTAAGATTACAGGATACAATCATATTATTATTGATGATGAGGATGATCCGTATGCATTTGGTTTCAGAGTAGTTGGTAAGTTATAGTCTATGAAAAAGAAGGTATTAATTATCGGGGCCGGAGCTATTGGTCTCCATTGTGCCTATTATCTTCACGAAAAGGGTTGTGAAGTTGAGGTTGTTGAGGCAGCAGAGCAACAAGATGAAAGTGGATGCTCCTATGGGAACTGTGGGTTGATTGTCCCCAGCCACTTTGTACCAATGGCATCACCGGCAATGCTTCATCAAGGATTAAAAATGATTTTTGATTCGAAAAGTCCGGTTTATCTTCCATTACTAAGAAATATAAAAAATATTGGGTGGTTCTCCCGCTTCCTGCTGGCTGCGAATAAAAGCAAAGTAAAGAACGGTATTCCTGTCCTTTATCAGTTGAATAACGAAAGCCATAAATTATATCAAGAGTTGGATAAAATATCCAATCACAAAACTCAATATCAGCATAAAGGATTATTGATGATGTGCACTACTGATAAAGGATTGGATGAAGAAGCTGAGCTGACAAAAATTGCAGATTCTTTAAACATTAATACCCATGTTTTAAGCTTGTCGGAAGTGTTGGAAAAGGAACCTCGTTTGTCGCTTGATATAAAAGGTGCGGTATTATATGAAAGTGATGGAAATGTTTCTCCTGATAGTCATATGCGTTGGTTGAAGTCTTATCTTGAAGAGTCTGGCGTGGTTTTTCATTATGGAACAGCAACTGAAAAGATCATGATAAATAAGGGGAGAATTAGCGGAGTAAAGGCAAAAGGTGAGACATTTTATGCAGATGATTATGTTTTGGCGGCTGGTGTTTATTCATCATTTATAGCCAGATCCATTGGATTATCTTTGCCTGTTATTGCCGGGAAAGGGTATAGTATTGATATACCATCAGAAGAAATACCATTAAAGACTCCGGCTATTTTATCAGAAGCCAAGGTTGCTTTAACTCCTTTGGGTCATAAGGTAAGGCTGGGAAGTGGAATGGAATTTGGCGGAAGAGTGGGTGAGTTAAGACTGAAACGAATACAATCGATGCTAGATAAAACGAGTGCTGCAATTCCATCGATTCAACCAATGAGAGCCGAAAAACAAACCGTTTGGGAGGGGTTGAGACCTCTTAGTCCAACAGGTGTACCTTATATTGGTAAAAGTAAGGCATATAAGAACTTATTTGTGGCAGCAGGACATGCAATGATGGGAATGAGTCTGGCACCAATAACCGGTAAGTTAATTTCACAGCATGTGATGGGCGAAAAGCCAGATATTGATTTAGGAAGCTATTGATTGAATGATTTTATTACCTCACTAAACTCCTCAATTAACGAAAGGTCTTTTTCCAGAGCATTGCCTGTAACAATGATATCGGCACCGGCTTTACAGGCTGTTTCAATTTTTGATGAAGTGTTCAATCCTCCGCCAATCATTAACGGAATATCTATTTGTTGTTTAACCGATGAGATCATTTCGGCAGAAACCGGATTTTTAGCTCCACTGCCGGCATCCATATAAATAAGTTTCATTCCCAGGTATTGACCGGCCAGGGCAGTGGCGATGGCAATGTCATTCTTGTCGGCTGGAATAGGTAAGGTATGACTGATGTATTGAACAGAAGTAGTACAACCTCCGTCAATCAGTAAATACCCTGTCGAAATGGTTTCAGTATTGTTAGCCTTGATTAATGGAGCACTGGCCACATGGTGACTGATAAGATATTCCGGATTACGCCCCGAAAGAAGGGATAGAAACAGAACCGCATCAGCGTTGGATGCATATTGAGTTGAAGAACCGGGATATAAAACAACCGGTAAATGAATATGCTTCTTCAATTCATTAAGAAAGACATAAGTATCGGTACTCACAAGACTGCCACCAACCAGAAGTAAATCGGGTGTGACACGATCTAATAAAGCAGATAGTGATTTCATCTGTTCAGTTCCGAATTTATCTGGATCGAGCAGTAAGGCAAGTTGTTTTTTCTGTTGCTTGAAATTATCTGATATCTGCTTATAAATCATTTTTGTTGTTTAGATGATATACTAATGCGTAATCGGGTGTTATTTCGTAATCAAGAATCAGATCCTGATCGTGTTGTTTGTAACTACAATGCGAATTGAATTCTCCTCTTTCACAAATATTAAAAGCATTAATGCGGAAATGTTCTTTAAAAACCACTCCCCATTCGTCAAAGTATTTGTATAATGTTTCTTTAGCAGACCAGATTAAAGTCAGGAAGTTAACTTTCTCTTTGTCTGTAATAAATTGCCATTCTTCATCATGAACAAAGCGGGATGCTGCTTTTTCGACGCGTGGAGAACAAATTTCAATATCCAGAGCCGTTGGGTGGTCTGATATGCTAACAGCTACAAAATTAGTAGCATGTGAGATGCTGATGTGCTTTGATTGATTAACCAGAAATGGTTTACCGTTATCAGTATAGTTTATTTGTGGGTAATCGTTAATGAATTGCTGTAGTATGATTCGGGAGCAAATCCATTCTTTCTTGCGTTTATCCAGTTTAAATGTATCAAATACCTGTTGATCAGTATTAGATAAATCAATCATTTCAAGCAACTCGTCGAGACTCTCTGTTAAATGCCAGATAGCCACTTTGCCCTGTGTGTTTTTCTCTATTATTCTCTCCAGTGGCATCGTTCAGTTATTTCCATTCAATACTTTCGATAAGATGCTCAATGTCTTCCTTCACAAATTGAATAACAGGAGCCAGCGAATCTTTGTTAGGTACCGTATTAAAATATAACGAACCTCTTAAAAAATGCTTTGTGCTGTCGGTTACAAAAAACTGGAAAGGAGAAGCCGCATTGCCTTTGATTTCGTATAAAACACCCATCACTTGTTTATCAGGATTTTCGAAATATCGCTCATTAATGGCATCTGCCTTAATGCTATGCTTATAAGCCAACTTACGACTATCTTCCAATAAATCGTAAAAACGGTCGCCAACTGTTTTGTAGCTTAAATGAATTTGCCCGTTTAAGGTTGGGAACGATACATTACACCAATATGCCTCAGCGTCTGGTAAAGTGTCGGCCACTATTTTGGCATATTCAGGATATTCAAATTTATATGGGTAAGTGGAGTCGAATAACTGGTAACTGTGTTCAGGAAATTCTATTCTAAAATACCCTCTTGGTTTTGGAGATTGGTGTCCCCTGCATGATGCCAGAATCGCAATTAAGGTTATCGCAAATAATGATAACATTACTGAATTAGTCCATCCTCTTCTCATTTCTTTTTCTCCTTTTTCAACTCAAATTTTATCCTCTTAATCCTTCGGTTATCAACCGATAAAACAGTGAAGATAAATTTCTTGTATTCAATCTTTTCGTTCTTTTGAGGTATTTCACCTTTCAGTTCAAGAATCAGACCGGCAAGTGTTTCAGCTTCGCCTCTTACATCATCAAATGAATCCTCTTCGGTGTTGGTGGCTTTATGGAAATCGTTAATTTGAGTTTTAGCTTCAAAACTATAGGATCCGTCCGGAAGGATGGTGTAAAAATCTTCATCATCATCCAACTCGTCATTGATGTCACCAACAATTTCTTCCAGAATATCCTCAAGTGTTACAATGCCTGATGTACCTCCATACTCATCAACCACAATGGCCATATGAATCTTTCTTGATTGGAATTCATCCAGTAAGTCATTCAGCATTTTTGTTTCCGGAACATAATAGGCTTCCCTGATAAGTTTCTGCCAATTAAAATCAGGATCATTATCTAAATGAGCCAGTAAGTCTTTTACGTATAAAACTCCTTTAACATTATCAGGAGTATCTTCGAAAACGGGTATGCGCGAATAACCTGAATCAATAATGGTTTGTAATACTTTGTTGTAGTCACTTTTTATCTCAACATCGATCACATCTACTCGAGCTGTCATTATTTCATCCACATTGATGTTACCGAACTTAACAATTCCTTGTAATATCTCTTTTTCCTCGGTAATATCGTTACCTGTTAATTCAAGTGCATGAGAGATGTCGTCCATTGAAAGGTTATTCAATCTACGCGATAACCTGCGATTAACAAATCCAGTTGATTTGGTCAGTATCAGGCTAAGCGGACTAAGAATCTTTGTAAGAATCCATAATGGATAAGCCATCAGGCCGGCAAACATTAAAGGTGATTTAGAAGCATACACTTTAGGTAATATTTCACCAAAGAACAATATTATTGATGTGATGAAAATAATCTCAATGAGTATCTGAATCAAGCTGTTGCCATTAAATACAATCAGTTCACTTGTAATGAATGAGGTTAGTATTACTATTGCAACATTAACAAAGTTATTGCCAATCAGAATTGTTGCCAGTAAAGTCTCTTTGTCATCAAGGTGGTCTAAAATAAGTTTATTTTTTCTCGAATTTTTCTCTTTTAGCTTGTCCAGATCAATAGGTTCAAGCGAGAAATATGCAACTTCAGAACCAGAAATCAGTCCTGAAGACAACAAGAAAAAGAGGTTTAAGAGAATGGCAAACGCAGTACTTACCGAAAAAGGTAGAAAATCAATTCCTACGCTTGCCTGCATTATAAGGGGAATACTATCAGCTTCCAATCAATATCTATTTAAATTGAACTAAAATGGTAGATCATCCGTTTCATCTTCCTTCAAAAAATCATCGTTTTGAGGAGGGGAAGAAATTGGCTGTGATTGAGGCGTTGTAGATTGTTGGCTACCCATTCCGGAATCACCATTATTGGCACCGTCACCTCGTCTTCCTAATAATTGCAAATTATCGGCATATATCTCAGTTACATAACGCTTATTTCCATCTTTGTCGTCGTATGAACGTGTCCTGAGCTTTCCTTCAATATAGATCTGAGTACCTTTTTTTACATAACTTTCAACTACTTTGGCTAAGCCTCTCCATACAACAATGTTATGCCATTCGGTCCTGTCCGGAATTTCCTGTCCATTACGTGTGGTATAACCTCGTTCGGTAGTTGCCAGCGGAAAATTTGCTACAGCACCATCGTTTTCGAAGTGTCTTACTTCAGGATCTTTCCCTACGTTTCCTACTAAAATTACTTTATTAACCGACATTATATGTTTATTAAATTTGCGAATTTAAAAGTACAAAACTTTCAATTTAAAACAAACGTTACTCTTTTTTGTATCCGGGTATATTTTGTTCGTTAAAAAAGTTAACAACTAATTGTGGAAATGGATAATTAATGCATTCAGCTTTTTTTACTGTTTGATAATCATTGATGCCAAGTTTTTCTATTGCATTTGTCGTTGTCAGGAAAAAGCTTGAATGAATAATCTGATGACTCAGTATATGTTTGGTCTCATTCAATAATTTAACCTTTTCATTTATTTGCTTTTTGAAAAAGTTGGCAGAAAGTTTCTTTTCAGACTCTATTAATGGTAACTGATAGAGATTTTGCCAAATATCTTTTCCATTTCGTTGTTGTATATATAAGGTATCTGTTTCGTCGACTAAAAAATAGTTGAAGTATCGGTGTCGTTGGCTAATCTTCTTGCTTTTTACCGGAAGGTTGGGTATTTGACCTGTAAGAAAAGCCACACAGTCCGTTTGAAAAGGACATTGATCACACTCCGGAGATTGAGCCTTGCAGATAACAGCTCCCATTTCCATCATAGCCTGATTATGGTGTGCCGGTTCATTAGTGTTTAATAATTCATTGGCAAGTTCGGTAAAGCGTTTTTTTCCTTCGGTTGAGTCAATGGGTGTGTCTATTCCTTTTATTCTTGATATGAATCTATAGACATTACCGTCTAAAACAGCATATGGTAACTGAAAAGCAAAAGAAGCTATGGCAGCTGCAGTATAAGTACCAATACCTTTTAAATTAAGAATCTCTTTATAGGTGTTCGGAAATTGAGAATTGTGTTTTTCAACAATTGTTTTAGCCGCCTGATGTAAATTTCTGGCCCTGGAGTAATAACCTAAACCCTGCCACAATCGGAGTACCTGTTCCTCATTGGCCTGTGCAAGTGATTGTACATTAGGAAAGTTATCAATGAAACGATGATAATAATCTAAACCTTGTGCAACACGGGTTTGCTGAAGTATGATTTCTGATATCCAAATTTTATATGGATCAGTGGTTTGGCGCCAGGGAAGGTTCCTGTAATTGTTATTATACCAGTCAAGCAATCGTGTTCCGAAATCCGTCATTATTAAAATTTTAAGCAAAAATAATCGTTTTGTTTTTTTTTATTGAGATTTCATTTATCTTTGCAATCTGAATTTTAGAGAATTAGCTGTAAATAATTGATAATTAAATAATTTTAAGAGAAAATGACAAAGGCTGATATTGTAAACGAAATTTCGAAAAATACTGGAATTGAGAAAGTTACTGTTCAGAAGACTGTTGAAGCCTTCATGGACACTATTAAAGGTTCATTAGTGAAAGGTAAAAATGTGTATTTGAGAGGTTTTGGGTCTTTCGTAGTGAGAAAAAGAGCAGAAAAGACTGCACGTAATATTTCTAAGAATACTACTATTATTATTCCAGAGCACTTTATTCCTTCATTCAAGCCTTCTAAGAGCTTTGTTACAAAAGTGAAGAATAACGTAAAGTAAGTATAACCAATTAAAACGTGAAACCATGCCAAGTGGAAAAAAACGTAAAAGACATAAGATGGCTACGCACAAGCGTAAGAAAAGACTAAGAAAAAACCGTCATAAGAAGAAGAAATAAATTTCTTTAGTCTAAGAAAAATTAGCAAACAGAAAGTGTTTCACTTTCTGTTTGTTGTTTGTATTTATATACAACGATCTTTGAAATAAATTGCGATCATATAGTGAATGCAGAACTGTTTGTAGATGTTGCTCCCGATCATCTTTCAATGGCACTATTGGAAGACAAGCGTTTGGTAGAACTCCGCAAGGAGAAAAGTAATGTTCAGTTCGCTGTTGGAGATATTTATCTCGGAAGGGTAAAGAAAATTATGCCCGGCCTTAATGCAGCGTTTATTGATGTAGGATATGAGAAAGATGCCTTTTTACATTATCTAGATCTTGGACCACAATTTCGTTCCCTACAGAAATTTTTGAATATTGCTTCCAACAAAAAGGGAGTTGTTGCATTGCACAAGCTTAAACCGGAACCAGACATTAATAAAAATGGAACCATTCCGGAAGTTTTAACAGCAGGACAAAATGTTTTGGTCCAGGTGGCCAAAGAGCCCATTTCAACAAAAGGGCCTCGATTAACATCAGAATTATCAATAGCAGGAAGAAACCTGGTACTGCTTCCTTTCTCCGACAAAGTATCGGTAAGTCAGAAAATTTCTTCAGCAGAAGAAAGAAGTCGCCTGAAACGATTGGTAACGAGTATAAAACCTAAGAATTATGGTGTTATAATCCGAACCGTTGCCGAAGGTAAACAAGCTGCCGAACTGGATAAAGAATTACGTACATTAGTTAAAAGGTGGGAAGAAAATACCGCCAAAATTAAGGATGTGAAAGCACCGGGTTTGGTTGTTGGTGAAATTGGCAGAACTTCAGCATTATTAAGGGATATTTTAAATCCTACATTTAATTCCATATTTGTGAATAATGAAGAAGTATGCAGTGAAATAAAAGATTATGTCGGTTTGATTGCACCTGACCGACAAAAAATTGTAAAGCACTATAAGGGTGGTGCTCCAATATTTGACCAGTTTCAAATTCATCGTCAAATAAAGGCATTATTCGGAACTACAGTATCGTTTAAAAGCGGTGCTTACCTTATTATTGAACATACCGAAGCCCTTCATGTAATTGATGTTAATAGTGGTAACCGTTCTAAATCGGCCTCCAACCAGGAGAACAATGCCCTCGAGGTAAATCTCGCAGCAGCCGACGAAATTGCTCGTCAACTTAGGCTTAGAGATATGGGTGGAATCATTGTTGTTGACTTCATTGATATGCAGAATAACGAAAATCGTCAAAAGGTTTTCGAAAAAATGAAACAGGCCATGGCGTCTGATCGAACCAAGCACAATATTTTACCATTGAGTAAATTTGGCTTGATGCAGATTACCCGCCAACGTGTAAGACCTGAAATGCATATTCAAACAACGGAAAGTTGTCCGACCTGTAACGGTACCGGCACAATCCAACCAGCTATTTTTTGGCCAAAGGTATTGGAGGATGCTGTGAAAAAAGCTGTGCAAGCACTTAAAATGAAGAAGTTGATCCTGAAGGTTCATCCTATTGTGTATGCTTACCTTAAAAAAGGTTTTCCGTCTAAAGTATTGCGATGGAAATTTAAATACACACATGGTTTGAAAGTAATGCCTTCCGACTCACTGGGCTTCTTGGAATTCAAGATTGTAGATAATGAAGATAATGAGGTTGACCTGTCATAGGTCAACCTTTTTTTTGTCCTTTTTTCAAATAATTTTTCGAATTATGAATGGCAGAAAATGAACAGTGTGTCATTTCGTCGGATTATCTGTCAGTAAAATTTAATGTTAAAATTTTGTTAATGCATTCACCCTTTTTTACTTCTTAGGTGTCTTACTATTAGATGAATTGTAAATGGGAAGTGAAAATCCTGTTAATAATGGAATTGTCAGATATTCAATAGGTTGATAAAATTCAGACTTATTTCAGATCTAAAATTGTAGATTTGTTAGTAATAATGCATTTATCTGCAAAAATATGAAATGAATCAATTATTAGATCATTAACAAATTAATTTCATTTACATATCTAGAAAAGTGTATATATTGGCAGGGAATTTGTAACCCTCAATTAAAATATTTACAAACATTGATGTTTAAACCTGGATTATACAATTAGCAAGATTTAAATATGAAAAGAACATTTTTAGCACTAGTAATGATGTTGTCAGTTATGGGTAGTCTTTTTGCTCAGATGGATCAACATATTACCTGGAAATTTTCGACAAAAGTATTAGAGGATAATAAAGTAGAAGTAATCTGTGAAGCAACTGTTGATGATGGCTGGCATGTATACTCCTCTGTTTTGCCTGAGGGGACCGCTATTCCTACCAGTATAGAAATTGAAGAGAGTGATGCTTATACAGTATTGGATGGAATCAAGGAGTTTCCTGAACCTAAGATATATTACGATGAAACTTTTAAAGCTGAGCTGCAATGGTTTGAAGGTGAAGCTAAGTTTTCAAGGATTGTTCAATTAAATGGAACCGGAGATATTACTGTAAAAGGATATGTTGAATCGATGATTTGTAACGATGAAACATGTATGCCTCCTGAAATGATTGATTTTGAACTTACGGTAAAGCAAACATCTAATGAAGTTAAGGAAAGTACTGATGCCTCATCTACTGAAGAAGAAGAGTCTTACTGGACGATTTTTCTATTGGCTTTTGGTGGAGGTTTGGCAGCCTTATTAACTCCTTGTGTTTTCCCTATGATACCAATGACGGTAAGCTTTTTTACCAAACAAAGTGCAACAAAGGCTGCCGGCATTAGAAATGCAATTACCTATGGTGTTTCAATAATTGCAATTTATGTAATATTGGGAGTTGCAGTTTCTGCAATTTTTGGAGCCAGTGCGTTAAACGAATTATCAACCAATGTGTGGTTTAATTTATTTTTCTTCCTACTATTGGTTGTTTTCGCTGCATCTTTCTTTGGTGCTTTTGAAATAGTTATGCCAAGCTCTTGGGTGAATTTTACAACTAAAAACGAAGATAAAGGAGGAATTATAGGAATTTTCTTTATGGCTTTTACTTTAGCACTCGTTTCTTTTAGTTGTACAGGCCCAATTGTAGGTTCGTTGTTGGTTAAGGCTGCAACGGGTGGTTATATGGGACCAATCATTGGAATGTTGGGTTTTTCTTTGGCATTGGCGCTTCCTTTTGCGTTATTTGCTGCCTTCCCGGGCTATCTTAATTCGTTACCAAAATCAGGAGGTTGGTTAAACTCTGTGAAAGTTGTTCTAGGATTTTTAGAATTGGCCTTTGCATTCAAGTTTCTTTCTATTGCTGATATGACAATGGGGTGGCATATTCTTGAGAGAGAGGTTTTTATAGCAATATGGATTGCTGTCTTTGCTGCAATGGGTTTTTATCTTATGGGGAAAATAAAATTGCCTCATGATTCTCCGATGAATCATGTTCCTGTGCCAAGGTTTCTGTTAGCTTTGGTTGTTTTTAGTTTTACTATTTATATGATACCTGGATTATGGGGTGCGCCAGTTAATCTGATTAGTGGATTTCCTCCTCCAAAGAACTACGCAGAGTCTCCATATGGAGTAGGGAATGAAACACCAGGAATTATTAGTTCTGGTAATAATAATCATGCTATGGGGCTTCCAGAAGGTATGCACCCTGGACCACAAGGAATTCCGGCATTTGATGATTATGATAAAGCGCTGGCCTATGCTAAAAAAGTAAATAAACCAATGTTATTGGATTTTACTGGATTAGGATGTACAAACTGTCGCAAAATGGAAGATGCTGTATGGTCAAATCAATCAGTTAAATCTATTTTAACCAACGATTACATTCTGGTGTCCTTGTATGTTGATGACAGAAAGAAACTTGATGAACCATATGTATCTGATGTAACAGGTAAGAAAATTAGAACCGTTGGTAATAAATGGGCTGAATTTCAATTTGTGCGTTATCAGCAGCAAGGACAGCCATATTATGTTCTTGTTGATGAAGAGGAAAATACACTTAATGATCCGGTTGCATACGATCCGGATGTGGAAAAGTATAAAAACTGGTTGTTAGACGGTCTGCAAAAATTCAAGGATTAATTATTTCTTTATTATAGATTCAAAGCCTCTTCATCATGAAGAGGCTTTTTCTTTGCAGTTATTTCCTTCTTTGCATTGTTCAAATTATTGTAACATAGTTATTACCTGTGATAATTTGTTTGTATACGTTTGAAGTATATAATGAGTTTAATTGTGCATGATTAATGTTCGTGTAAATTTTTACCACTTTAGTAAAAAAACTATTTAATTATGGTTTTATGGCGCGAGTAAAAGCTTTAGCTTTACTCATTAGTGCTAAATATTTGCATATGAACCGTTTTTTGACCTTTATCTGTTTTTTACTATTGACTTCTATTAGCTTCTCGTCAATAGCTCAGATTGATTTTGCCAACCTTAAGGAAGAACAGATTTATCGAAAAGGAAATAAGTATAATACCTGGGCTCTTACCCTTGGCTATGGGCCTGTTACCTACTATGTAGATGTAATTGATTATACTGTTTTTCCTAAAAGTGATTGGAAGTTTGGTCCTACCATTATGCTGAGTAAGCAATTTAATCGTCCATGGGGATTGGATGCACAGTTTATGATGGCTGATATGTATGGTCAAAAAAATACCCGTTACTTTAAAGGTGATCTGCTTGATTTTTCTTTGAATGTCACCTTTTCAATAAACCAATTGGTGTTGTTCGGACCCATTAAGGATAAATGGGATATATATGGAAAAATTGGATTTGGATTAACCTATTTCAGAAGTAAACAATATCGTTTGACAGAAGGATCATATACTAATCCGGATGGTACCATTGAGTTGCTTCATCCTGGTGATGTTTTAAAAGTGAAACATGTTTATGATTATAATTTTGGCTATCCTGATGCATATGGTTGGGATCGCGAAGATTATCTGGCAGTTGGTTATGAAAGAAGTGGGGTGGGAGCGCCTGATTCCAAAACAGACCGAAAAAATGAAATTGTTATTCCTTTTGGTGTAGGTGTCAAATATAGGATTAATAAGAATTTTGATATTGGCTCTGAAGTAATGTTGCGCAATCTGAATGCGGATAATCTGGATGTAAATCTAACGGGTGCTGATAACGATGGCTACATGTATACATCCTTCAATCTGACATATAAAATAGGTAGAAAAAACAAACGACATGCAGTCTGGACGTACAAGGATTTCAATATGGAATATAAACGTCTGCGACAAAATGATCCATTGGCCATTCGATTGGATTCCATCAGATCTGAAATTAAATATTTAGCTGCGCAGGATTCACTTGCCGGAGATACAACAACTATTTATACAGAATCGATCATTTACCAGGAAGGTATTTCAGAGTCAGTGTTTTTTGATTTTGATAAATCTGATATCACCAAACGGTCAGAACGAACACTGGCGAAGTTAGCTCGTGTAATGAAATCAAACGAACAGATTAGAATCAGAATCGTTGGTTACTGCGATGAACGTGGATCAGAAGCATATAATCTTGCTTTAAGTAAAAGGCGTTGTATGTCTGTGTTGAATACAATGGTAAATCAATTTAAGATACCGGCAGATCGGTTCCAGATTGATCCAAGAGGAGAGAGTGAAATGCTGTCGGATACAAAAAAACTTCAGCCATATGGCTTGCATTTAGTGAATCGTCGGGTTGATATGTTTGTAATTGTTGAATAATATGGGGCATTTAAGTAAAAAGATATGCATGTTGTTAATGCTTGCATTGAGCGGACATTATTGCTTTGCCCAGTATTCAACCGACAATCGTGTGATTTTTGAGCACATGCGCTATAGTTCGGAAAAACGTTTTAATACATGGTCTGTTTCATTAGGATATGGACCGCTCATAATGTATAATGATCTGGCAGATTATTCGGTTTTTCCAACCCACTGGAAATTTGGTCCTATAATTTCAGTATCAAAACAGTGGGTTCCTGCGATGGCTTTTGATTTTCAATTCCTGTCTTCTGATTTTCGAGGTGGTAATACTACTTTTTATAGTGAAGGAAATCTAATGGATTTTTCCATTAACAGTGAGACATATATCAATCAGATATTGCCACTACCGGGTCCGTTAAATGATAAATGGAACTTCTACCTCAAGTTGGGGTTTGGCTTAACAGCTTTTCGAAACAGAGTAAGGTATACTGATACAAATGAATTTGTTCACAACAGAGATTTTAGCTCGGCCAATGAGGAGGATGGCTATATCGTTTCAGGTTATGATGCTGACGACCCAACAAAGTCGAAAGCAAGGGCAAAGGAATTTGTTGTGCCCATAGGTGTAGGTGTTCAATATCGTTTAAACAGAAGTTTTGATCTGGCTTTTGAATCTACCATGAGGCTGTCAATAGAAGATAAACTGGATAATATATTGGTAGGTGCTGAGAATGATAAATATTGGAGTTCAAGTATCAGCCTGTGCTATAAAATTGGTAAAAAAGATAAGCGACATAGTCGCTGGACATACCGAGGATATGGTTTTAATGTTTTTGGAGCTCCCAAGAATGATCCTTTGGTTAGTGAAATAAGAGTGCTGGAAGAAGACTTTAAGAAATATCGCGAGGGCCGGGTTGTTAAAAAAGATTCTGTAACGGTTATTCATAATGCTCAAAAGATTTATGGAACGGCAAATCTGGTGACTGTTTTCTTTGAATTGGAAAAATATAATGAAATTGATAAAGAATCGTTGGTTGAATTGGCTACACTTGCCCTAAATATGACCAAGAATAAATCGTGGAAAGCTGATATTTATGGATTTGCTAACGAATATGATGAGGGAGACAAGAATATTGAGATCAGTCGAAAACGTTGTGAAAGAATTCTCCAGTTTTTCGTAAGAGATCTTGGTCTCGATAGGGAACGGTTTGAACTTCATGTTTTAGGGGAGGATGATGTATTACCTCAGGATGAAACCTCGAAAAAAAGTCGTTTAAGTATTAATCGAAGAGTTGACATTGTTTTGAAAAAATAATTGATAGATGAACTTTTATGAAAAGGTGGTGTTTTTCTTAAATACCGCCTTTTTGTTTAATATCACAAGCGTTCTTAACCCGTATTTATGCCTATGATATTTTACATTAATTCAAATAATAAAAGTATTCAATTAATATTCAAAGCTTATGGTAAATGAAAGAAAATGTTTTTGTAAAGGTGTGAGTGATAAGGACTTTATCTATGATATTTTCTCAGATAAGGGATTTGTTATGAATGCCGGAAACTTCTTCAATTCTGATAAGAATCTTTATTCAGATCAGGAAACCAATAATAATCAAACTGAAAAAGGTAACGAAGAAGCTAATAATTCTTGTCATTAGATAATGAAACATACTACATCATACTCAAAGCCTGATGCAACTATCTTCTATGATGGATGGTGCAGGCTGTGTTCGGGTGTGGTTGGTATACTTCTCAAAACAAAACCGGGCCGGAGATTTAGTTATATACCTATTCAGCGTATAGACGAGTACCTCCCGAAGGCAGAATTGAACTCTGAGATAATTGTAGGTAATGAAATTGCAGTTATTTCAGATGGTAAAATGATTGCCGGTGCAAGTGCTGTTCTGCTTATTCTAAATCAAATGGGTGGAATTTATAAAGTGGTTTCCTACCTTCTAAGAATACTACCTTTATGGATTTTGCAAAAAATGTATTTATACATTGCCAGTAATCGGTATCGTTGGTTTGGCAGAAAAGCCACCTGCGAGATTATCTAAAGTTCCAGTTCTCCCTTCTCGTTTTCTTTATATTTTTTTGCCAGTGTTGCTAAGAATTTGCTGATTGCTTTAATAGCTAACTCTGTCTCAGGACTAACTGTTTGTTTTTTTAGTTTTAACAGAAAAGTACTGTAAATGGCAGTAAGACATATCTCAACATCATTAGCAAGCTTCTGACCTGATTTCTGGTCGAATTCTTTTATTGTTGGCAAAACACTGTTAAACAGATGTTGATAGGCTACTTCATTAGGAGCCTTCATAAGTTGCAAGTGAAGATGATTAACCTCGTTAACGGTGTTAATGTTGATTTGCAGATGTCCGCTTGTGTGCTTGTTTTCAAGATGCATCATCTCAGTAAGGTTGGCCCACCAGTCCCTTATTTCAAGCAATTTATCTTCACCTTGATTGTAACTGGGAATAATATTCTTGTCTATATTTGACATACTAACTTCGTTAGCTCTAATCAAATCTTCGATTTGCCACATATAAAGAATATACTCAATTATATTTTCCTTCTTTTTTTCTCTTGCTACAATCATAATCTTTCAGTTTTTATTCCCAATCACCTTGTTGCAGTCGTTCAATGTCACGTCTGTCTTTTTTTGTTGGTCTGCCCAGGCCGCGGTCGCGTTGAGCACTTGAAGCCAGTTTGGCAAGTTCGAGCATTTCCAGTTGATCAGGAGTAGTAACATCCTCGATAAAGCCAGGAGTGAGTTTTGCTCCCATACGTTTTTCGGAAATATCAAGAACTTTGTATGTTCGGGTAATAGGAGCTACACGTATGTCAATTAAATCGCCTGCTTTAATGATACGCGACGACTTAACTGATTGCTTATTGATGGATACTTTACCTTTCTTGCAGGCTTCTGCAGCCAGACTTCGGGTTTTATACAGACGAACAGCCCATAAAAATTTATCGATACGAACTCCTGCACTTTCCATATTACTTGTTATTGAATTGATTCATTGCCTGCGAAGCTCCAATAGTTCCAAAAGCTTTAATGATATCAATAGCCAGTTTCTTTCGGTCTTTTAATGCCTCATTTTCTTCATCAGACCAACGTCCCAGTACGAAATCAACTTGTTGTCCTTTCTGAAATTCGTTACCTATGCCAAAACGTAAACGTGAATAATTAGTAGTTCCAAGTATGCTTTGGATACTTTTTAAACCGTTGTGTCCGGCATCGCCACCTTTAGTTTTCAGGCGCAAAGAACCAAACGGTAATGCCAAATCATCAACAATAACCAATAGGTTTTGAACGGGTATTTTTTCTTTTTGTAACCAATAGTTGATAGCCTTACCACTCAAGTTGACATAAGTGTTGGGCTTCAATAAAAGAAACTGGCGAGATTTGAATTTATAGGTGCATAAAGCTCCATATCTTTCTTCTTTGAACTCTAAATCGTTTAAATGAGCCAATTCTTCTAAAACATCGAAACCAATATTGTGTCTGGTATGGGCATATTCCTCACCAATATTTCCAAGTCCAACAATTAAATATTTCATTGACGAATCCTCTGTTTCTTTTTTAGTTGTTGTAAAGATGGATTTTAGAAATTGTATCATAGACTAACTTGCTTTTAGCAAATTTATAAAATGAGTGTCTATAAATACAAAAAACCTCCATATAAGGATATGGAGGTTTATATGTTGTATGATAAAAATTACTTCGCTGCTGCTTGCTGTGCTGCTGCACGAGCTGCTCTTGTAAGTTTTACAGCTACAACTACTGCATTCTTAGCAGTTGTCAGTTCGATGTTATCGTATGACAAAGCACCTACCTGGATAGTTTTACCTAATCCTAAGTTAGTAATGTCAATTTTCAAAGTGTCTGGTAAGTTTTTTGCCAAACCACGAACTTTAAGCTTACGCTTTTCTAACTGTAATTTACCACCGGCCTTAACACCTTCTGCCAAACCTTTTAATTCAACAGGAATTTCAATGTTTACAGGCTTATCTTCTTTAACTTGCAGGAAGTCTAAGTGAAGAATTTGTTCTTGTACTGGGTGGAATTGCTTATCCTGAAGAATACAAGGAATTACAGTACCGTCTACATCAACATTAATGATGTATACATTTGGAGTGTAAATAATTTTCTTGAATTCTTTTGAAGGAGCAGAAAAGTGAATTACTTCTTCACCACCGTAAATTACACAAGGAACTTTGTCTTCGCTACGAAGCTCTTTTGTGGCTTTTTTACCTAAATCAGTACGTTTAGTACCTTTAATTTCAATTGTTTTCATGTTTCTTTTTTAAGTGCTACTCAAAATTAAGTACAACGTGTCGGCTTAATTTCCCATCACACGCTCGCTATAAGCGGCTGCAAAGATAATACTTTATAGCAAGAATTGATTACTTATAGACTGATAATTATATACTTTTTCAATTGTATCGGCAAAAAGTTGTGCTACCGAAAGAACTTTAATCTTTGGACTTGACTTTTTCAAAGGAATAGAGTCAGTTACAATAAGTTCTGTTAATGATGAATTTTCAATACGATCATAGGCAGGACCAGAAAGAACAGCATGCGTGGTAAATGCACGAACACTTCTTGCTCCAGCTTCCATCATCATATCTGCAGCCTTGGTCATTGTACCGGCTGTATCAATCATATCATCCACGATGATAACGTTTTTATCAGTAACATCACCAATGATTCTCATCTCATCAACCACATTGGCTTTAGAACGTGATTTATGACAGATTACCATAGGTGTTTCCAGAAACTTGGCATAGGTATTGGCTCTTTTGGTACCACCTACATCAGGAGAAGCAATAACCAGGTTCTCCAGGTTCATATGTTTGATGTGTGGAACAAAAATAGATGAAGCATACAAATGATCTACAGGGATATCAAAAAATCCCTGGATCTGATCAGCATGTAAATCCATTGTAATCACACGGTCAACACCTGCAGTACTCAGCATATCTGCAACCAATTTAGCACCAATAGAAACACGGGGCTGATCTTTTCTGTCCTGACGGGCATAACCAAAATAGGGCATAACAGCCACAATTTTATATGCCGAAGCTCGTTTGGCTGCGTCAACCAACATTAACAATTCCATTAAATTATCAGCTGGTGGAAATGTTGATTGAATCAGGAATACGTGAGATCCGCGAACTGTTTCTTCGTAGGCTGTGGCGAATTCGCCGTCACTAAATCGTAAGCAATTGTGACTCCCCAGTTCACGACCCGAACTAAGGCTAATCTTTTCTGCCAGATATCTCGTACTTGTTCCTGAGAATATCTTAATTGGAGCTTTCGGTGGCATTAAATAAGATGTTTATCAGATTAATTGAATGATTGTTGCATTGTGCCGCAAAGGTAAGAATTTCATAATTTCTTAACATGAACATGGCCATAAAAAAACTTAATACTTTTGAATTTCCTTTCGGCCGGAATAAACCCATTTACCATTTACTGTTGATATCTTCTATAAATGAGAGTATTTCATTGGTTCCTTCTCCATTAACGGCCGATGAATAAAAGATGGGAGGTAATTCTTCCCAGTGCTCAAGAAGGCCTTTTTCATAGGCTTTCATGTTTTCGGTATACTGTCCTTTGTTGAGTTTATCCGTTTTTGTGAAGACGATTGAAATAGGTATTCCATTTTCAACCATCAGATTCATAAATTCAAGATCTACCTTCTGCATGGGAATACGAGAGTCAATCAAAACAAACAAGCACATCATGTTTTCACGATTTCCGATGTAATCAAGGATTATTTTACTGAAGCCTGATCGAAGCTTCTTAGAGACTTTTGCATATCCGTACCCCGGAAGATCAACCAGATACCATTGATCGCTGTTAATGGTAAAGTGATTGATTAATTGTGTCTTTCCGGGGGTAGAAGAGGTTTTGGCCATCGCTTTGCGATTACACAGCTTGTTTATTAAAGAGGATTTACCAACATTAGACCGACCAATAAAGGCATACTCAGGGCGATCAGCCTTGGGGCATTGTTTAACGGTGGAACTACTTTTTAAAAACTCGGCTTTTACTACTTCCATTCTCAGGTAATTTTGGGCAAAGGTACAGCTAGTTATTTAATTTTAAAATCAATCCATCTTATGGGTTGATAATATTATGCTGACAAAGTGTTGTATTATGCTGACATTGATCTTTAGTTTTTTAGTTTATAAAAGTAAAGAAGCCTATTTTTGTGCAAAATGAATTTAAGCGATGAGTAAATTGTATCCACTCAAGTTTCAACCTATTCTTAAAGATAAGATTTGGGGAGGTCATAAACTTGAATTATTGTTGAATAAAGAGATTTCTCCGCTTCCAAATGCGGGTGAGAGTTGGGAGATTTCCGGTGTACCCGGAAACGTTTCTGTTGTGTCAAATGGATTTTTAGCCGGTAATTCGCTTTCCGAAATTATCGAAATTTACATGGGCGATTTGGTTGGAGATAAGATTTACCAGCAATTTGGTAATGAGTTTCCGTTATTAATCAAATTTATTGATGCCAACGATGTACTAAGTATTCAGGTGCACCCTGATGATGAATTGGCAAAGCAACGCCATAATTCATTTGGGAAGACTGAGATGTGGTATGTTATGCAGGCTGATAAAGGGGCTCAGTTGGTTTCAGGATTCAGTAAGGAGTTGGATAAGGATGAATATCTAGCCAAGGTGGAAGCCAACGAAGTTGAATCGATAATGGCAGCACATGATGTGGCACCAGGGGACGTGTTTTTCATTCCTGCAGGTCGGGTTCATGCAATTGGTAAAGGAATTTTGTTAGCCGAAATTCAGCAAACATCAGATGTGACTTATCGGATTTACGATTTTAATCGTAAAGATGATCAGGGTAATACACGAGAGTTGCATACCGAACAGGCTGTTGATGCAATCGATTATACTTATGTTCCCGAGCCTAAAACAAAATATACGGTTGAGCCAAACAAAGTAAACGAGGTTGTAAAAAGCGATTACTTTATTACCAATGTTTTGGAATTGGATCAAACCGTTAAAAAGGATTTCTACGGTCTGGATTCATTCTTGATCTATATGTGTGTTGAAGGTTCTGCTGAAATCATCTTTAATGATAATCAGAAAGAAACCATTGCATTGGGTGAAACAGTTCTGGTTCCTGCCGATTTAAAAGAGATTAGTATTACACCAAATGGTAAAGCCCGCTTAATTGAGGTGCATTTATAAGCTGAATTATTCTTAATATAGTAAAATCCGGTTCGTTGTAACCGGATTTTTTGATTGTTAGGATTTATTCGCTTGAAAGTTTTGTTGTGTGTATTTAGTTAAATATATTTGAAATGAGTTAATATATTCAATTAATGTGAAAATATTAACAAACGAAAAAGAGATTTTACATCTATTTATTGTAGTTTTGTACTGCTTATTTAACTAGAAGCGAAAATTTTAAGATAGCAAAACAATGAGAGTACTAAAATTTGGTGGAACTTCAGTAGGCTCTGCGCAACGTATGAAAGAGGTTGCTGACCTTATCTCTGATGAACACAGAAAAATTGTGGTTTTGTCTGCAATGTCGGGTACCACAAATAATTTGGTCGAAATAGCCAATTACCTTTATAAAAAGAACCACGATGGTGCCAACGAGCTTATTAATCAATTGGAGCAAAAGTATTACAACGAAGTAGATGCTTTGTATTCAACAGATGAATTTAAGCAAAAAGGAACCGAACTGATAAAATCACATTTCGATTATATCAAATCGTTCACCATTGATATGTTTACCGTTTTTGAAGAAAAAACCATATTAGCTCAGGGAGAGTTAATCTCTACGGCAATGTTTCATTATTATCTTCAGGAAAATGGTGAAAACTCTGTTTTGTTGCCAGCCCTTGAGTATATGAGAATCGATAAAAATAATGAACCTGATACAACTTACATCAAGGAGAATCTGGCTACATTATTGGATCAAAATAGCGATGCTCAGATTTTTATTACGCAAGGATATATTTGTAGAAATGCGTTTGGAGAGATCGATAATCTGCAAAGAGGAGGAAGTGATTATTCAGCATCGTTGATTGGTGCGGCATGTCAGGCTGAAGAAATACAGATTTGGACCGATATTGATGGAATGCATAACAACGATCCCCGTTATGTCGAAAAAACTAAATCCATTGAGGAACTTTCTTTTGATGAAGCTGCTGAGTTGGCTTATTTCGGCGCTAAGATTTTGCATCCTACCAGTGTTTTGCCAGCCAAACTGGCGAATATTCCGGTTCGCTTACTGAATACTATGGAACCTCAGGCTAAAGGGACAATGATCTCTTCGAACCAACGTAAACACCGTATGGCTGCCATTGCTGCCAAAGATGGTATTACGGCTATCAAGATCAAGTCGGGACGAATGCTACTTGCATATGGTTTCCTTCGCAAAGTATTTGAGATATTTGAGAGTTATAAAACTCCAATTGATATGATTACAACTTCTGAAGTAGGAGTTTCGGTTACCATCGATAATGACAAACATTTGAATGAGATTGTGGATGATCTCAAGAAATATGGTACGGTAGATGTAGATACCAATCAGGTTATTGTTTGTGTTGTGGGTGACCTGGTAGCTGAGAATAAAGGCTATGCCAACAAAATTTTTGATGCATTGAAAGAAGTGCCTATTCGAATGATTTCATACGGAGGCAGCAACTATAATGTGTCGATATTGATTAATGCTGACGACAAAAAGAAAGCATTAAACTTGTTGAGTGATAAATTATTTAACTAAGAGGAAAAATGAAATTTAATTTTCCGGTTGAGACCCTGACGAATATAAATACTCCATTTTATTTTTATGATATGGAGTTGCTGAATGCCACTTTGGATGCTGTTGCATCCGAGGCTGGAAAGTATGGATTTAAAGTCCATTATGCAGTAAAAGCAAATGCCAATGATCGTATTTTGCAGGCTATTGAGAGTAAGGGATTTGGAGCTGATTGTGTGAGTGGACATGAAGTGCAGAAAGCCATCGATTGTGGTTTCCCTTCAGATGGAATTGTATTTGCAGGGGTTGGAAAATCAGATTGGGAAATCAATTTAGGATTGGACAATAACATTGCCTGTTTTAATGTTGAATCGATTCCTGAGCTTGAAATAATTGATGAATTGGCAGGGAAGAAAGGGAAAGTAGCAAAAGTTGCCTTACGAATCAATCCTAATGTAAATGCTAATACGCATCATTATATTACAACCGGACTAAACGAAAATAAGTTTGGCATCAACCAGTGGGATTTAGAGAAGGTCGTAGATGTGCTTTCAGTACTTAAGAATGTTGAACTGGAGGGTATTCATTTTCATATCGGATCGCAGATAACAGATTTACATTCGTTTCGTGATTTGTGTATACGCGTAAATGAATTACAAAAGTGGTTTGTGTCCCGTCAGATAATGCCTAAAGTAGTGAATGTTGGTGGAGGCCTGGGAATCAGTTACGAACAGCCGGATGAGCAATCAATACCTGATTTTGAAAGTTACTTTGCATTATTTAACGACTTACTTGAACTAATGCCGGGTCAGGAACTTCATTTTGAGTTAGGACGATCATTGGTTGGGCAAAGTGCATCGTTGCTTACAAAAGTGTTGTATATCAAAGAAGGGGTTCAAACCAACTTTGCCATAGTGGATGCCGGAATGAGTGATTTGATACGTCCTGCTTTGTATCAGGCCTATCACAAAATTGAAAACCTTACCTCTGCTGATGAGGAAGAAAAATATGATGTGGTTGGACCAATTTGTGAGTCAAGTGATTGCTTTGGGAAAGCTGTTTTGTTACCTAAAACAAAACGAGGTGATTTGATAGCCCTGCGTTCGGCCGGTGCTTATGGAGAGGTAATGGCAAATCAGTATAATTTGCGAACATTACCCAAAGCCTATTATTCCGATAGTATTTAAAATTGATTATACTAGACAAAAAAAGCGCGTGAGAACATCACGCGCTTTTTTATTTTAGAACTCATAATCAACACAAGCTCTTGCTTCTAATACTTCACGGATAATCTTTCCAACTGCAAGATGATCTGGGTGTTTGGCGTATATTTCCAAATCTTCCATGTTGTTAAAGGTAGTTGTCAGTGCAATGTCGTATTGCTCAGCAGGATTAGTGTTCAATCCAACTTCAATTGATTTTAATACACTTACTTTCTCCTTTAGTCCCAATAATTCAGATTTTATTTCGCTGAGTTTGGCATCTTTAGTGTCTTCACTTTCAAATGCTTTTAGCTGAAACAAAACAATGTGCTTAATCATAGTCATTATTTTTAGTAATTTTGTTGTCATAACTAACTCATAGCAAAAATATAAAAATGCTGATAATTGGTATTGCCGGAGGTACAGGATCTGGTAAAACGACTGTGGTACGCAAAATCATTGAGCGTTTGCCGAAGGATGAGGTGGCAGTTTTGCCGCAGGATTCATATTATAAAGACAATAAGCATATTCCTCTTGAAGAGCGTCAGAAAATTAATTTTGATCATCCGGATGCCATTGAATTCGAATTACTTTACGATCATTTGGCTCAATTGAAGGAGGGCAATTGTATTGAGCAACCTATTTATTCTTATTTGACCTGTACTCGATCTGAAGAAACCATTACAGTTCAGCCACGCGATGTTGTAATCGTTGAAGGAATACTGATATTGGGTAATGAGCGATTAAGAGAGTTGATGGATCTGAAGGTTTTTGTTGATGCAGAAGCAGATGATCGTTTGTCGAGAGTGATTCAGAGAGATATCGAAGAAAGGGGCAGAACCGTTGATAAAGTTTTACAGCGCTATGGAGATACTGTGAAACCGATGCACCTGCAGTTTATTGAGCCTACTAAACGATATGCCGATTTAATTGTGCCTCAGGGTGGAAATAATCATATTGCAATTGATATTTTAACTAACTTTATTGAGCGTAATTTATCTTGTTTTAACTAAACCTACTGCTTATGCTTGATCATGTACGAGTCGAGGATATTTTGTTTCTGGATATAGAAACAGTACCTGATCAGCCTTCATTTGATATGGTGAAACCTGCCTTGCAGGAGCTATGGGATAAAAAATCTGCTTTTTTCAGAAAAGAAGAAGAGACACCTGCCGAAGTTTATGGACGGGCAGGGATTTATGCCGAGTTTGGAAAGATAGTTTGTATTTCAATAGGCGTTTTGGCTCATCGTGATGGTCAGCGAATCTTCAGGTTAAAGTCTTTTGCCGGAGAAGATGAAAAACTGTTATTGACTGATTTCAAACAAACACTTGAGCATTTTACATCAAAGCCGGGTAAAAACATTTGTGGGCATAATGCGAAGGAATTTGATTTTCCGTTTATTGCACGCCGGATGCTTATACATGGCGTTAAATTACCTGAAATACTGGATGTAGCCGGTAAGAAGCCTTGGGAAGTAAGGTTTTTAGATACGCTTGATTTATGGAAATTTGGTGATTACAAACATTATACCTCCCTCAATCTCTTAACCACCATTTTTGATATTCCTTCGCCAAAGGATGATATTGATGGAAGTCAGGTAGCAAAGGTGTTTTACGAAGAAAAGGACATCGAACGTATTGCACGATATTGTGAAAAAGATGTTTTAGCAACAGCACAATTGTTTCTGCGATTTAAAGGTGAACCATTAATTGAATCCTCAGCTGTAGAACTTGCGCTTTAATCCAAAAGGAAATAAGCCAATGTTTTAACCAGAAGTTCGGGTTGCTCTGCATGTAGCCAATGGCCAGCATCAGGGATGGTAACGATCTCAGCCTTCTTAAAATATTTATGGATGATGAGTGTGTCTTCATCCATTACATATCCTGATTTTTCTCCTCTGATAACAATGGTTGGAATATTAACCTGATGCGATTCCGCATCGAGAGAAGAAAAGCCATCCATAATATTTTCAAGGTTTTCTTTAAGCACTGGCAGGTTTAATCGCCACTCGTAATTTCCTTCTTTAGTCCGGTCGATATTTTTTAGTAAAAACTGTCTAAGTGTTTTTGATGGTAACTTTTGAGCTAACTGTTTGTCAATATCAGTACGGCTTTGAGCGTTTTTATAATCAAGACTTAAAAGCGATTCAATTATTAGAGAATGGTTATTGGTTACTTCGGCATAATTGCTGAATGAAGCGTAAGATTTGGGAGCAATATCAAGTACAACCAGTTTGTCTATCAGCTCAGAATGAATAAGGGCGAACCTCATAACTGTTTTTCCACCCATTGAATGACCGGCTAAATGAGCTTTCTCAATTTTCTGACCCTGAAAAAACTCCAGCAAATCTTCAGCCATTACTTCGTAATTCATTTCTGAAGCATGTGGCGATTGACCATGATTTCTTTGATCAACCAGGTATACATGGTAATCGTTCTGCAATTGTCGGGCAATGCTCACCCAATTGTCGGAAGCCCCATACAAACCATGAAGAATGATTAGTTTGGGGCCCTTTGATCCGTATTCTCTGAAAAAGAGTTTCATTGAAAAATCTTATTTTATCAATAACTCATTATACATATGAATTGTTCTTTCCAGTCCATAGTATAAAGCATCACAAATTAAGGCATGACCAATGGAAACTTCCTTAAGGAAAGGTATTTTCTCGTTGAAATATTTAAGATTTTCTAGACTTAAATCATGGCCGGCATTGATCTTTAATCCTATTTTGTTAGCCAGGTTAGCAGCTTCAACAAATGGTTCTATGGCAGCTTCTTTATTTTTTGGATAATTTGTTGCATAAGGTTCAGTATATAACTCAATGCGGTCAGTACCCGTTTTTACAGCGTTGCTTATATTTTCAAGGTCAGTATCAATAAAAATGGAAGTACGCACACCAGCTTCACTGAATCGGCCTATCACATCCTGTAGAAATGAAAGGTTATTAATCGTGTCCCATCCTGCATTTGATGTCAAAGCCTCAGGTGGATCAGGTACTAATGTAACCTGATGAGGTTTTACCTTTAATACTAAATCAATAAATTCTTTAGAAGGATAACCTTCGATATTAAATTCAGTTGTAATAACCGGACGAATATCCAGAACATCCTGATATCTAATGTGACGCTCGTCAGGGCGTGGATGAACCGTTACTCCTTCTGCCCCGAATTGCTGTACGTCTACAGCAGCTTTTAATACATTAGGCATGTTGCCGCCACGTGAATTTCTGATTGTAGCGATCTTATTAATATTAACACTCAGCTTTGTCATTTCTGAATAATTGATGAATACACACTTTGTGGTGGTTAAAAAAACTTAATAAACTATGGTGCGTGTTGATTGTTTAATACATTGAAAGTATTTTTAAATAAACAAACAACCATTCATTAATAGGGTTTTAATTGTATGGCAAAATTATAAAGTATTTCTAAAAGTATCCTATGTTGGCAAAAGAATTAATATCAGATGTGGTTCCTGCTCTTAAAACTTCAGATACAGGATTGGATGCAATCAACTGGATGGAAGTGTTCAGAGTATCACATCTACCCATTGTAAATAATAAATCATTTCTTGGGCTGATTTCTGATGTTGACATATACGACCTCAATAAAGCCGATGAGCCTCTCGGAAATCATCCTTTATCTTACGACAAGCCTTATGTGTTTGCATATCAGCATATTTATGATGTGATTGAACTGGCTTCGAGATTACAGCTTACAGTTGTGCCTGTTCTGGATGGAAATAAGGAATACCTGGGATTGATAACTCAAAGTCAGTTACTCCAAAAATTTGCTGATTTGATAGCAGCTCATACGCCTGGAGGAATAGTTGAATTGGAACTTCAGTTGAGAGATTATTCTTTATCAGAGATTGCAAGGATTGTGGAAGATGCTGATGCCAAAATATTAAGTCTTTATGTAAGTCAAATGGATGAGGGTGACAGGTATTCGATAGCAATAAAATTAAATCGTACCGATTTGGAATCAGTGCTTACAGCATTTGATCGGTATGGATATTCAGTTAAAACTACATATGTAGGGAATGATTCTTATGACGAAACAGTAAAAAGAAATTATGACTCACTTATGAAATATCTGAGTATGTGAAATTAATAGCGGTGTATGCAGAAAAATGAAAGTGGTCAGAAAATAGTCGTGTTATTATGGCTGGTAATGCTGGCAACGTGTTCATTTGAAGCTTATGGGCGGAAGCTTGAAACGAATGACGGAAGAACAGAATTAATCGACAGTGTCCTTGTTAAGCAAATTATTATTTCAGGTAACAAGGTCACCAAGTCACGTGTTATTCTGAATGAGTTAGAGTTTGAAACAGGCGATACCTTATGGATTAATCAAATAGGTCAGCTAATAACCCGCAGTCGCGACAATCTTTTAAATACTTCTCTCTTTAATTTTGTTACCATTACCTATAGTAAACAATTGGATGAAAGTGTAGTTTTTCATATCAAAGTTGATGAGCGCTGGTATTGGTGGGTGTTTCCAATATTTGAGCATACTGATAGAAATTTAAGTTCGTTTCTCGAGAGTGGTGATTGGTCCCGAATGAATTATGGAATCTATCTCAAACGCGATAACTTCAGGGGTAGAAAAGAATTATTAAAATTTCGGGTCAAAATTGGTTTTTCAACTCAGGTCTCTTTGCGTTTCGACTCTCCCGAATATAAACGAAAATCCGGCTGGGGAGCAGAGGTCAATGCCAAAGCATTTACAAAAGTTCCATTTGCAACCATCGATAATCGACCGATGTTCGTGATGGTCAATAATGAAATGTCTCAGTTTTATTATAAATCTGCTGTCAACTACAGTTTAAGAAGCGATCTTTATCAACGTCACAGACTTGAATTGACTTATGAAGGATTTGATGTGTCAGATTCAGTAACTCAGATAAACCCCAATTATCTTACGCCAGGTGATTCAAAAATGGATTACCTGAGCATATCTTATCAATACAGATTTGATAAAAGAGATTCGAAAGTATATCCATTAGGTGGGACAAGTCTGAATTTAAGTCTAACAAAAAATGGTTTGGGTATCTTAACGGATGAACTTAACGATCTTAATCTCCATTTGCAATTTCAGCAATATGCGCAATTGGGTAGAAGATGGCATTGGGGTGGAGTTGCGGAAGGAAGAGTAGGAACCAGTGATCATTTACCTTATGCTTTGTTTCAGGGATTAGGGTACAAAAGCTTTATGAATGGTTATGAATTGTACGTGTTGGATGGCGTGAGAAATGCTATGGTTCAGAACAAGATATTATTTACTTTGATGGAGCCCAAGGTTAAAACAATTGGTTTTATGCCTTTAACGCAGTTTGCCAAAATTCATTATGCATTTTATGTAAAGGCCTTTTTTGATACTGGTTATGCCTGGCAGAAAAATCCGGATCCAACCAATAATATGGTTAATAGCTGGCAGTACGGATATGGCCTGGGGATTGATTTTGTAACCTTCTACGATAAAGTGTTCAGTTTTAACTATTCGATTAATAAGTTAGGATATGATGGTTTTTTCGTACACTTTAACCTTGATATTTAAGCTTTACTTACCTTTGTATAAATTCTGGTCTTGTAAGAATGCAAAATCAGGAAGGATGAAATGCTGCTATTAATATCTTCGGTATATTTATCCTAATTATGAAACTATAAATTGAACAGATGAAAATCGCTGTTTTTGGTAAAAAATTCAATAAGTCCTTTTACGATTCATGCATTCGGCTTTTTGAGGTTTTGAGAAGTAACGATGTTGAATTGTTTATATATAAACCATTTTATGAATTCTTGTTGACCGAGGTGAACATGAAACCTGATGTTGTTGGGTTTTTTGATGGTTCTTCCGGATTACCGGCTGTTGATCAGGTTTTTAGTATTGGAGGAGATGGTACTTTTCTAGAAGCTGTGAGTTTTGTGCGGGATTCGGGTGTGCCCATTGTAGGAATCAACAGTGGGAGACTTGGTTTTTTGGCAGATGTGTCTCAAAACGAAATGGAATGTACTATACAGGATGTATTAAACGGCAAGTATAAGGTTCATCAGCTTGATTTATTAACCCTACAAACCGACAATCAACTTTTTAAAGATAATCCATATGCTTTGAATGAATTGTCTATTGTGAAAAGAGACAGTTCATCGATGATTACCATTCATACCTATATAAATGATGAGTTTGTAAATTCTTATTGGGCCGATGGTTTGATTATTGCTACCTCTACGGGTTCAACAGCGTATTCGTTAAGTGTCGGAGGGCCAATTATACATCCGGATGCCGATAATTTTGTGATTACACCCATCGCACCGCATAACTTAACCGTTCGCCCAATGGTGGTTCCTAATAATGTAGAAATTACCTTAAAGGTCGAGGGTAGGGATACAAAATTTTTGGCTGCTCTTGATTCACGAAGTCAGGTTTTTGAAGATTCAGTACATCTCAAAATTAAGAAAGCCGATTTTAGTATTAATGTGATTAAACTTCCCGATTATTCCTTTTTCACTACCCTGCGAAATAAGCTGATGTGGGGGCTCGATCGCCGTAATTAATTATCTTTAGCAGCAATAAAATTGAAATTTAACGTTTATTAGTTGAGGTGATTAGTGGTTTGGTTGAGACATTCTTTGAAATAATCTTTTAAATAATACATTTGTGGCAGGAGTTAAAAAACGACTTGTGAAGATCTTTAACACCCGGGTATATTTTTGTTTGTTGTTCAGAAAGTATTTTGCAGTTACATTTTTGATAGCTGTATTCCTTTTGGCTACAAAGAATATACATGCTCAGGATAGGCTTGAGTTAGGTGGTTTTATAGGAACTTCATATTATTTTGGTGATTTAAATCCGTCAAAGCAATTTTACAAGCTGCAGCCGGCTTTGGGAGGCATTGGACGATATGCATACAGCGATCGTTTGGCTTTTAAAGCTTCGGCAACAATAGGTAGAATTAGCGGAGATTATTCGGATGAAAGTTTAAATTTTAAGGATTTGCGTCCTTCCGATCAACAAGTAGGACGGCCAACATATGAGTTTAACAATACAATTGGTGATTTGACCGTGCAGGCAGAATTCAACTTTTTATCATACGATCATAAGTACATAGCAAATACCGGCTTCACTCCGTATCTTTCAGTGGGCTTAGGTACAATGATTTATAGTCGAAAAGTGGGGGATGCTGAAAATCTTACTACGAAACCAACTTTTATATTATCTTTGCCCTTCGGTGTTGGCGTAAAGTATAAGGTTAACAAATGGGTAAGACTGGGAGCTGAATGGTCGTTCCGGAAAACATTTGCCGATGATCTTGATTATGAAGGTCCTGGGGAGATTGACCCATCTGATCCGTATGGAGCCGATGCCACTTGGACACATAATAATGACTGGGTTTCATTTGCAGGTGTTTATGTTACAATTAGTATGTTGAGACGTAAATCATCCTGTAACGGGGGCTATTAAAACGAGGCAGTTGAAATGTCAGTAAAAGATCAACTGATAAAAGATAAGTTACCAAAACACATTGCTATCATTATGGATGGTAATGGTCGCTGGGCTAAAAAAAGAGGTAATGCCCGGGTTTTTGGGCATAAACATGGGGTGACAGCAGTGCGTGAAGTTACAGAAGCTTCAGCTGAGTTGGGAATTGAATATTTAACCCTTTACGCATTTAGTACTGAAAACTGGAGCAGACCAAAAACAGAGGTTGATGCTCTTATGAGTTTATTGGTTACAACAATTAGTTCAGAGACAAAAACTCTGATGGATAACAATGTTAGACTAAATGCAATTGGTTGTAAATCAAATTTGCCGGGAAGCGTTCAAAAACGTTTGGATGAATGTATTAATCAAACATCAGGAAACAATGGGTTAACCTTAACTCTGGCATTAAGCTACAGTTCCCGATGGGAGATTTTGGAAGCGGTGAAGGCAATTGCATCAGATGTTGAGTCAAAAAAATTCAATATTGAACAACTGGATGATGCAATGTTTGGGTCATATTTATCGACACAAGGGATGCCTGATCCTGAATTATTGATTAGAACTAGTGGAGAGCAAAGAATAAGTAATTTCCTGCTTTGGCAATTGGCTTATTCAGAGCTTTATTTTTGTGATATTTTATGGCCTGATTTCAGAAGAGACGATTTGTATAGAGCCATACTTGATTACCAGGGACGCGAAAGGCGCTTTGGCAAAACAGGTGATCAAATAAAAAAATAAGAAGTAATTAAGAATAATTGATACATCATGATTGAGTCATACATTAGTTATTCTTTGACCTTAACGAACAAACTGTAGAAGTAAATGAAAGGTATCTACTATTATAAGTATTTATTGGTTTTAGTATTATTCTTGTCAACAACGATTGCTATCGGACAGGATGCTGTTAATATTTCTTATTCAGGATCACCAAAACGCTACGAAATTGCAGAGATTGATGTAGTTGGTGTTGAAAATTTGGATCCTAAAATTCTCGTAAACATTAGTGGTTTAAGACCTGGCCAGGAGATTACTGTTCCGGGTGATGAAATTTCAGAAGCTGTTCGTCGCTACTGGGATCATGGTCTTTTCTCGGATGTCAAGATCAAAGCGAAAAAAATAGAAGGACGTAAAATCTATCTGGAAGTTTATCTGCAGGAACGTCCCCGATTATCCGAAATGACTTTTGTTGGGTTAAAGAAGAGTGAAATTGAAACGGTTCGTGAGAAAGTTGCCATGATGAAAGGTTCTCAGGTAACTCCATATTTAATTACGAGAGCTGAAAAATACATTACTGAATACTTTGTAAATAAGGGTTTTTACAATACAGAAGTTAACATTATTCAAAAAGATGATACACAAAAGGTGAATCATGTAGTGTTGGAAATTAATGTTGATAAAAAGGATAAAGTAAAAGTTGCGTCTCTGGTATTTGAAGGAAACGAGGTGCTTTCTGATGGAAAGTTAAATCGTGCCATGAAAAAGACCAATGAAAAAGGAAATATTTTAAACTTCTTCAGAACAAAGAAATTCATAACTGAAAAATATCAGGAAGATCTGGTTGCATTGATTGATAAATACAACGAGATTGGTCACCGCGATGCCCGTATTGTTTCACAGGAAGTTGTCAAGAATATTGAGGAAAACACAGTTGATGTGAAGATTACTCTGGAAGAAGGACAAAAATATTACTTTGGTGATATTTCGTGGGTTGGTAATACTATTTACCCAAGCGATTATCTTTCTTTTATATTGAGGATTAAAAAAGGAGATGTATTCAACCAGAAATTTTTAGCTGAACGTTTAACAGATGATGAAGATGCTGTTCAGAGCAAATATATGGACAATGGTTATTTGTTCTCAAATATTAATCCGGTTGAAGTAAGCGTGCAGGGTGATACCATTGATCTTGAAATGAGAATCTATGAAGGTCAACAGGCTACTATCAATGATGTAATCATTAAAGGAAATACTAAAACTCACGAGCATGTAGCCCGACGTGAAATCAGAACCAAACCAGGCCAGTTGTTTAGTAAGTCTGAGTTAATTCGTACGGTTCGAGAACTTGCTCAACTAGGTCACTTCGACCAGGAAAATATTGTGCCAGATGTGCGTCCAAATCAGGATAATGGTACCGTTGATCTTGTTTATCAATTAGAAGAGAAAGCAAATGACCAGATAGAACTTTCCGGAGGTTGGGGTGCCGGTATGTTTGTGGGATCACTTGGTTTGAAGTTTACCAATTTCTCAATGCGTAACATTTTTAACGGAGAAGCATGGAGACCACTTCCAACTGGTGATGGACAAACACTTGCCTTAAGAGCTCAGACAAACGGTAAATATTACCAATCGTATAGTTTATCGTTTACCGAACCTTGGTTAGGTGGTAAAAAACCAAACTCATTAAGTTTTTCTCTTTACCATTCTATTCAAACAGGTGTAAGCAGTAGTTACTACAATCCATATTCGAGTTATGGATATGGATCAAGCTACAACAGTTATTATCCAAACTACGATACTAACCAGCACATGAATATTTCTGGTGTGTCTGTAGGTTTTGGTAAGCGTTTAAGATGGCCTGATGACTGGTTTACTTTATATACAGAAGTAAGTTACCAGCGTTACGACTTATTGGACTGGAACTATTTTATTATGCAGAACGGTATTTCAAATAACCTGAACTTTAAAGTTATGTTGAGCCGTCGTTCAATTGATAATCCAATCTATACTCGTAGTGGTTCAGATTTCTCATTGGGATTGGAATTTACACCTCCATGGTCGATGTTCTCTGATAAAGACTGGTCTAAGCTGGACGCAACAGATACAGATGATCAGCAGGAATTGTATCAACGAATTGAATATCATAAGTGGACTTTTAAAGGATCTATCTTTAAACCTATCGACAATAAAGAAAAATTAGTTGTGATGGGTAAGATGGAAATGGGATTCCTGGGATATTATAATAAATATCTTAAATCTCCTTTCGAGAAGTTTATTCTTGGTGGTGATGGAATGTCGGGATATAGCATGTATGGTAGTGAAACAATTGGATTACGTGGTTACGAAAACTCTTCATTAACACCATATAATTCTACCGGTTCATACGATGGTAATATCTATAATAAATTAACCCTGGAGGTTAGATACCCATTGGCGTTGCAGCCTTCAGCAACCGTATTTGCATTAGCTTTCCTTGAAGCCGGTAATGCCTGGAGTTCATACGAAGACTTTAACCCATTTGAACTGAAACGTTCTGCAGGTGTTGGTTTACGAATTTTCTTGCCTATATTTGGGCTTATGGGAATTGATTGGGGTTATGGATTTGATGAAAGTCCATACAGACAAAACGCAGGAGGAAGTCAGTTCCACTTTGTGATAGGTCAAAGTTTCTAGTAATTAACAGGATAGGTGTTTGGTTTGATTTTTGTAATAAATTGAGAAACCAAAAATTAGCGACTATGAAAAATTTAGTTTTAGTAGCATTATTATTTGTAAGCACATTGGTTAGTGCACAAAAATATGCATTCGTTGATTCCGAATATATTCTTCGTAATATTCCTGCTTATGAAGCTGCCAATGAACAATTGAATCAGCTTTCTGGTAAATGGCAAAAGGAAATTGAAGCAAGGTTTGAGGAAGTATCTCAATTATATCAGGCCTATCAAACCGAGAATGTATTTCTCTCTAGCGAGATGAAAGTGAAGCGTGAAAATGAGATTGTAGAAAAAGAAAAGGAAGCAAAGCAATTGCAGCAATCTTATTTTGGCCAAAATGGTGAACTCTTTAAACGCAGAGAATCGCTTATCAAACCAATTCAGGATGATATTTTTAATGCGATAACAGAAATCGCAGCCGATAATAATTATTTAGCCGTATTTGATAAAGCATCAGGTATGGGCATTATGTATGTGGATCCAAAACAGGATATCAGTGATGATGTTTTGGTGAAACTCGGATATAAAAATGAGTAGAATAGAAAAATAGATTAGTAAGAAATAGCACGCAGAGAAAGAAAAACAGTTAATCAATGCAGGTTATATCTTATGCTTTTAAGAATTAACAAGAAAGTATGATGAATAAGCTTATAGGAATATTTATGCTGATTCTTCTGGGGACTTTTACCTTGAATGCGCAACAACCAATGAAGTTCGGTCATTTGAATTCGAACGAATTGATGACGATTATGCCTGAATTTAAGGAAATGCAGTCTCAGTTAGAGGCTGATTTTAAAGTGAAAGAAGATCAATTAGCTGTAATGCAAGAGGATTTGCAAAAGAAACAGCAGGAATATCAGCAAACTGCAACTGCCTTAACACCGGCTGAACGTCAGGCAAAAGAGAGTGAAATGGGTGAAATGAGCCAAAAAGTTCAAAACTATTACTTGTTGGCCCAACAACAAATGCAGGCTAAACAAAATGAATTAACAGCACCTATCATTCAAAAATTAAAAACTGCCATTACAGAAGTAGGTGATGAAAATGGGTTCTTATATATATTTGATCTTGCATCTAGAGTGCCTGTTTTTAATTCTGAAAAAAGTATAGATGTTACCCCATTAGTAAAAGCAAAGTTGGGGATACAGTAATTTTTAATGACTAAGAAATAAAAAGTATATGAAATTAGTAAAAGTATTCGTCGTAGTTATAGCATTTGCTTTTTCAGGAAAGGCTTTTGCTCAGGAGTTAAAGTTTGGTCATATCGATATTCAGAAAGTAGTAGCTGAACTTCCTGCTAAAATTGAGGCTGATAAAACTCTACAAAGTGAGGCTACTAAATTGCAAAATCAATTGCAGGTAATGCAGAGTGAGTTAGAAAAAATGTATACTGATTACGTATCTCAAAGAGATAGTTTACCTGACTTAATCCGCGCTACAAAGGAAAAAGAAATGCAGGATAAGGACCAGCGTTTGCAACAATACAGTCAAATGGCTCAGCAGGAGATACAAAAGAAAGAACAACAATTGTTAGCGCCTATTATCGAAAAAGTACAAAAGGCTATTGAAGAAGTAGGACAGGAACAAGGTTTGATTTATATCTTCGATATTAGCTCTCAGGTTGTAGTTTATCATTCTGAAAAAAGTATTGATTGCGGTGATTTGGTAAAAGCTAAAGTTAACGCACAATAATTAAAATATTATTCGAAAGAATGAGCGGGTGACTTTTTAAAGTCACCCGCTTTTGTATCTTTAAGGTTATAATTTAATTATTACAATGAATAAAATTGGTCCGATTGCAGTTTTTGATTCAGGTTATGGAGGCCTTACTGTGTTAGATAAAATTATTAAGCACTTACCGCAATACGACTATATTTATTTGGGTGATAATGCCCGCACCCCATATGGTACCCGATCGTTTGAAGTGGTTTATGAATACACGCTTCAGGCTGTTAGTCGACTTTTTGATATGGGAGCTCATTTAGTTATCCTGGCTTGCAATACAGCTTCAGCCAAAGCATTACGTAGTATTCAGCAAAAAGATCTGCCTCTAATTGATCCACAAAGAAGGGTTTTGGGTGTCATTCGGCCCAGTGTTGAAAAGGTAAACGAATTAAGTCAATCAGGTCATGTGGGTATAGTTGGAACCTCTGGTACCGTTCAATCCGAATCATATCTTATGGAGATAGCAAAGTTATTTCCGGATATTCAGGTATCACAGGAAGCTTGTCCGATGTGGGTACCTTTAGTTGAGAATAATGAATTTGATAGTGAAGGAGCAGATTATTTTGTGAAGAAAAATGTCAATTCACTATTATATAAAGATGCTTCGATTGACGCAGTAATTTTAGGTTGTACACACTATCCTTTACTTATACCCAAGATTAAGAAATATTTGCCTGAAGGTGTAAATGTTATTGAACAGGGAGATATCGTAGGAGAAAGTCTGAAAGATTATTTACAACGCCATCCTGAGATGGAGAAAAAGTGCTCAAAAAATGGTTCGGTACATTTTTACACTACTGAGAGTACTGATAAGTTTAAACAGACAGCAGGTATTTTCTTTAGTGGAGATATAAGAGTTGAGCATATTCGTTTATAGCTGCCGGAATATTGAAACCCCGACAGCTTTAATATTTAGTCTTCTTTATACCAACCTGCATACATAAGGTAATTGTTGGCTATTTTATTGATCATTTCCTTCGTTTGATTCGGCTCGATATCTTTCACCTTTTTAGCAGGAACTCCTGCGTAAACACTATTGGGTTCAACAATTGTACCGGTTAGAACAAGTGAGTTTGCGGCAATAATGGAGTTTGACCCAACCACCACATGATCTAACACTGTTGCACCAATACCTATTAGCACATTGTCTTCAATTTTGGCTCCGTGAATGGTTACATTATGGCCAATTGAAACGTTGTCGCCAATTTCGATGGTGGATTTCTGGTACAGTGTATGCAGAACAGATCCATCCTGAATATTCACTTTATTACCAATGCGAATCGAATTAACATCTCCTCGTAACACTGCATTAAACCATATACTGCAGTCATCTCCTATCTCTACATCTCCAATAACAGTAGCGTTTTCAGCTAAATAAACATTGTTGCCGATCTTAGGAGTAAATCCTCTTACTTCTTTAATTAATGCCATTGTATAGGTGGTATTTATAATTATTTCAAATTTGAGTGTCACAAAAATACAACCATCTGCTTAAGAAATTACATTCAGGTGCTTTGATTATTGTTTTTTCATAAGAAAATATTGACTTTTTCAGGTAAACATTCAAAACGTGTTGTAAAACAGCTTTTAAAAAGTGTATGAATATGACAAAGATCACTTATTGAAGATATGCTTATCAATACCTTTACTTTAAATTTTGATAGAATTTAATGTGTCCTTAACTTAGGTTTTAGCATTTGTCTCTTATGGAGATAGATGCTTATAGTTAATAAATAACCGACGTACTTAACGATCATGGGTAAAAGATCAAAAGTTATTGAGAAAGAGGAAGTGGTTGTAAGGTTCTCAGGCGATTCCGGTGACGGAATGCAGCTAACCGGAACCTTATTTTCTTACACTTCAGCAATTTTTGGAAATGATATATCTACATTTCCGGATTATCCGGCCGAAATAAGGGCCCCACAAGGAACAATAAGCGGAGTCTCCGGTTTTCAGGTTCATTTTGGACATTCAGAGGTTTATACACCAGGTGATTATTGTGATGTATTGGTCGCAATGAATCCTGCTGCCTTAAAAGCGAATGCCAAATGGATGAAACCAGGTGGAACAATTATTCTGGATGTTGACAGTTGCGATGAGAAGAATCTTATCAAAGCAGGATATGAAACAGATGATCCGATTATTGAAGATAAACTGGGTGATTATCATATCGTAAAAGCTCCTATTACGACACTTACGAAGGAAAGCTTGAAAGATATGGGACTGGATAATAAAAGTATACTACGAAGTAAAAACATGTATGCTTTAGGACTGGTTTACTGGCTTTTTGATCGTCCGTTGGATCACACCCGTGAATATATTCAAAAGAAATTTGCCAAAAAACCATTGATTGTTGAGGCAAATCTTAAGGTGTTGAGTGATGGTTATAACTATGGTAATATCATACAGGCTGTAACGCCATCATATCATATTCATCCTGCCGACATTAAAAAAGGAAAATATCGTAATTTAAGCGGTAATGTGGCTGTTGCATGGGGTTTTTTGGCGGCAGCTGAAAAAAGTAACCTTCAACTGTTTTTGGGTTCGTATCCTATAACACCGGCCACAGAGATTCTACAGGAGTTAAGTGCCCGTAAAGATTTAGGTGTCAAAGTTTTTCAGGCCGAAGATGAAATAGCAGGTATTTGTACGGCTATCGGGGCAAGTTTTTCAGGTAGTCTTGCAATTACTACTACATCGGGTCCTGGTTTAGCATTGAAAGGAGAAGCTATTGGGTTGGCTGTTATGGCTGAACTTCCGATTGTTATTGTTAATGTGCAGCGAGGTGGACCATCAACCGGTTTGCCTACTAAAACAGAGCAGTCTGACCTGATGCAGGCATTATATGGACGTAATGGTGAGAGCCCTGTTGTGGTAATTGCTGCGAGCTCACCAACCAATAGTTTTGATTATGCCTTTTATGCTGCCAAGGTTGCTGTTGAACACATGACTCCGGTAATATTGTTAACTGATGGTTTTATAGCAAACGGTACTCAGCCATGGTTAATACCTGATTTAGCTGATTGGCCCGAAATAAAAGTGCCGTTTGTTACAGAAAAAATAGATGATTGGCATCCTTACCTGCGCGATCCGGAAAAATTATCTCGATACTGGGCTACACCTGGTACCAAAGGGTTTGAACACCGATTGGGAGGTTTGGAAAAAGATGCAGTGACCGGAGCTGTTTCTCATGATGCTTTAAATCATCAGCGAATGGTTGAGTTACGTGAAGAAAAAGTTCAGAAAGTAGCCAATTTTATTCCTGAATTGGAAGTGATTGGTGAGGATGATGCTGATTTGTTAGTTGTTGGATGGGGTGGCACATTTGGCCATTTATTCACAGCGGTTGATGAGCTTACACATGAAGGACATAATGTTGCTCTGGCACATTTTAATTATATCAAACCACTTCCTTTAAATACAAAAGAAGTATTGAAACGATATAAAAAGATTGTTGTTTGTGAATTGAATATGGGGCAATTTGCCAATTATCTTACGATGAATTTTCCTGAATTCAAATATAAAAAGTTTAATAAGGTACAAGGTCAACCATTTACCGTTATTGAGTTGAAAGAACATTTTATAACATTGCTGGAGGAATAGAAAATGTCTGTAGAAAGTCAAATTAAATTTACTGATTTCAAAAGTGATCAGAGTGTTAAGTGGTGTCCTGGTTGTGGCGACCATGCAATTCTGAATTCTGTTCAAAAAGCAATGGCTAATTTGGGCTATTCAAAAGAAGAGGTAGCTGTAATTTCAGGTATCGGATGTTCATCGCGTTTCCCTTATTACATGGAGACTTATGGATTTCATACCATTCACGGACGAGGTTCAGCTATTGCTTCGGGAGTGAAAGTGGCTAACCCAAGATTAAAAGTTTGGCAGATTACCGGAGATGGTGATGCATTAGCTATCGGAGGTAATCACTTTATACATACCATTCGCCGTAATGTTGATTTGAATGTAATTCTATTTAATAACCAGATTTACGGATTAACAAAAGGACAGTATTCACCAACTTCAAAACGTGGGTTTATATCTAAAACTTCTCCTTTCGGAACCGTTGAGTCACCTTTCCGTCCGGGAGAATTATGTATTGGTGCACGGGGACATTTCTTTGCCCGTTGTATTGATAAAGATTTGAAACATTCGGTTGAAATGATGGAAGAAGCTGCCGCTCATGAGGGTACTTCTATCATTGAGATATTGCAAAACTGTGTGATCTATAATGATAAAACGCATAATGCAATAACAGATAAGGCACACTCTGAGGATCGTACCATTAAACTCGAACATGGAAAACCTATGATTTTTGGCAAAGACAGAAATAAAGGTTTAGTGCTTGATGGTTTGAATCTAAAAGTGGAGACCATTGGTCAGAATGGTATTACAGAAGCAGATATACTAATTCACGATGCTCATTGTGAGGATACTACTTTGCATCTGAAATTGGCAGATATGGAATATCCTGATTATCCTGTTGCTCTTGGTGTGATCCGTGCAGTTAAGGCACCTGTTTACGATCAATGTGTGGAGTCACAATTAAATGACGTTCAGGAAGTAAGTAAGATTAAGTCCTTTAAAGATTTAGTACATTCAGGTGATACCTGGGATGTAGAATAACAGACAGAATGAACACCTGTTTGGAGCCGCAGAGATATTCTTTGCGGCTTTTTAATTTCATCTTCATATGTGATTATAAGTCGCGAGTGATACTTTATCAGCAAATGAAGCTTTAAATAATCAAATTAAAAGAATATTTTGAATTTAATGGATAAAAATGGAATTGAATGTTTGGCATATATGAAATATATTTCTCATATTTGCATCTCAACAACGAGGAAATAATGAATTTGATTACAAAAAATACAGGCTGGTGGCACCATTTATATCTTTCAACAAGGGGTTGAGGGCCATAGCCGTATACAGTATAACGAACACAAGAAGGCTTACCTAACTCCAGGTAAGCCTTCTTTTTTTTAATTAAATTGTGTAAAAACTAAACCATGGAACTTAAAAATATAATTTGCAAAGCAACACCCATACCGGCTAATGTAGCTGATGTGACAACACCGGTAAGCTTATACCTTAAATTACGTGATGCTTATCCAAACACTATTTTATTGGAGAGTAGCGATTATCATGGAAATTCCAATTCGATGTCGTTTATCTGCTTTAATCCTGTTTATGATTTTATAGCCGATAGAGGGAAAGTGTTTTTGGGTGAAGCGCATAAAGATTTGGAGAGTATTACCATTGATAAGGTGAACAATGTTCCGCAGTTGCTCGATGAGTTTATTAAAAGTTTCAATGTTAAAAAAGAAAATTGCCCGGTTAAAGTAAATGGTCTTTTCGGATACACAACCTTTGATGCGGTGCAGTATTTCGATACACTTACTTTTGAATCACCTGTTTTGGATGAGCATAAAATTCCTGAAATGCGTTATACTTTTTACAAGTATATCATTGCTTTCAATCATTTTAGTAATCAATTGCACCTGATTGAAAACCTGAATGAGGGAGAACAATCAGCCGCAGGTGAATTGATAGATACCTTTTATAACAGGGCTTTACCTGCCTTCAATTTTGAACCGGCCAATAATGAAACTTCAAACCTTACGAATGAAGAGTACATGGCAATGGTAACCAAGGGAAAAGAGCACTGTTTCAGAGGTGATGTTTTTCAGATTGTGTTATCACGTCAGTTCAAGCAATCATTTAAAGGCGATGAATTCAATGTTTACAGGGCTTTGCGAAACATTAATCCTTCGCCTTATTTGTTTTATTTCGATTACGGATCATATAAGATTTTTGGGTCTTCACCCGAAGCACAGCTGGTGATTCAAAACAATGAAGCAACAATCAATCCTATTGCCGGAACATTCAAGCGAACCGGAGATGATGTGAAAGATCAGGAGCTGGCCATTAAATTGAGTGAGGATGCCAAGGAGAACGCTGAACATGTAATGTTGGTTGATTTAGCCCGAAATGACCTAAGCCGTAATTGCGAGAAGGTGAAAGTAAATACCTATAAAGAGGTTCAGTATTACTCGCATGTATTACACCTGGTTTCGGATGTTAGCGGGCAATTGAAAGAAGGATCCATTGCTGCGCGAGTAATGGCTGATACTTTTCCGGCAGGAACTTTATCGGGAGCACCCAAATACAAAGCTATGCAGCTGATTGATTCTATCGAAAATCAAAACCGTGGATATTATGGTGGTTGCATAGGTAATATTGGTTTAGATGGAAGCTTTAATCAGGCTATCATGATTCGTTCTTTTCTAAGTAAAAACAATACCTTGTTTTATCAGGCCGGCGCTGGTGTGGTAAGCGAATCAAAAGAAGAAAATGAGTTGGCTGAAGTCAATAATAAATTGGGAGCATTGAAAAAAGCCATTGAAATGGCGCAAGATTTTTAATTTACATAACCAAGCTGTAAGCAATAAGCAGAAGCATTAAGCTATATATTATGAAGATTCTGATTCTGGATAATTACGATTCGTTTACATACAATCTGGTCCATTACGTTGAGGAGATTTTAAATGAAAAGGTGGATGTTTACCGCAATGATGAAATATCAATTGCAGAGGTGGATAAATACGAAAAGATTCTGTTGTCTCCGGGCCCGGGTATACCTGATGAAGCAGGCATATTAAAGGAACTTATCAAAACATATATGCCAACCAAAAGTATTTTAGGAGTATGTTTGGGTTGTCAGGCAATTGGTGAAGTATGTGGTGGCAGTATTCGAAACCTGAATAAGGTTTATCATGGAGTGGCTACAAAAGTAAAAGTCACTAGTAGAGATGAATATTTGTTTAACTCTATACCTGATGAATTCATGGCGGGCAGATATCATAGTTGGGTTGTGAATGAAGAAGATTTACCAGCTGAACTTACCATAACTTCGCGCGATGAGGAAGGTCAGATTATGGGTGTTTGCCACAAAGAGTATGATTTACGTGGAGTGCAGTTTCACCCCGAATCGGTTTTAACAGAGAACGGGAAACAAATGATTCGTAACTGGTTGGGAAAATAGTAAAGAAGTGCCTAGTGCCAAGTGAGAAGTGTTTAGAAGCATCATGAGTTTATCACTATAAAAGTCTTGCTACTTGTTACTCATAAAGGCCTAAAATGAACGATTTAATTTTAAACCAATGATTAAAACCATATTAAAAGAATTACTTAACTACGGAACCTTATCGCGGAGTCAGGCCAAGGAAATGTTGGTAAATATTGCAGCTGAAAGTTATAACCAGTCAGAGGTAGTTGCATTTCTTACAGTCTTTATGATGCGTCCGGTTACTGTAGAAGAGTTATCAGGCTTTAGAGATGCATTATTGGAATTGTGCCTAAGAGTTGATCTCTCAGAATTCAACACAATAGATATGTGTGGTACGGGTGGTGACGGTAAAAATACCTTTAATGTATCAACATTGGCTTCATTGGTTGTAGCCGGAGCCGGAGCAAAAGTGGCCAAACATGGTAATTACGGCGTTTCCTCTTCATGTGGTTCGTCCAATGTAATGGAATATCTGGGATATCAGTTCACCTCAGAAGAAGATAAGTTAAAAGAGCAATTAGAAAAAGCCAATATCTGTTTCTTGCATGCTCCTATGTTTCATCCTGCCATGAAGGCCGTTGGTCCAATCCGCAGAGAACTGGGATTAAAAACATTTTTTAATATGCTGGGGCCATTGGTTAATCCATCCTTCCCTCAGAATCAACTGGTGGGTGTTTTTAGTCTGGAACTGGCTCGTATTTATCAGTACATCTATCAGCAAACAAACAAAAACTACACAATAATTCATTCAATGGATGGATATGATGAGATTTCGTTGACGGGTGATTTTAAAGCCATCACACAAAATGGAGAACAAATGTATTCACCAAAAGATTTTGGAATGGATCCTGTTTCACCTGAAGATATCTTTGGCGGAAATACCATTCCTGAAGCTGCTGAAATATTTGTGAAGGTGTTGGAAGGAAACGGAACCAGGGCGCAAAATAGTGTGGTGATCGCCAATGCAGCTTCGGCTCTTCAATGCTATTACCCGGAAAAAAGTCTGGAACAATGTATTGAAGATGCTAAGAAATCATTGAGTGATGGTAAAGCTGCCGAAGTATTGTCAAACCTGTTGAGTCTGTCATAAATTTGTACAATGAATATTCTTGATAAAATAATTCTGCGGAAGAAGGAGGAAGTGGCAGAGGCAAAAGCAAAAGTTACAATTGAAACATTGAAGCAGTCGGAGGCCTTTGGACTAAAGGTACCTTCTTTGAAAGCCTATTTAACTGATCCGTCCAAATCGGGGGTGATTACTGAGTTCAAACGTCAGTCGCCATCCAAAGGTGTTATTAACGGAAAGGCTCAGGTGAAAGATGTGGTTGCAGCCTACGAAAAGGCAGGAGCTTCAGCACTATCAGTTTTAACAGATACCGATTTCTTCGGAGGAACATTTGAGGATTTGAAAGAAGCTCGTTCTGTGACATCAATTCCTGTTTTGCGAAAAGACTTTATGGTGGATCCTTACCAGATGTTTGAAGCAAAATCAATCGGTGCCAGTGCCATTTTATTGATTGCTGCTTGTCTTTCAAATCAGCAGGCTGAAGAGTTGGGAGCAGCGGCACATGAATTGGGTTTGGAGGTACTAATGGAACTTCACGACGAAAGTGAATTGGAGCGATTGAACCAATATGTTGATGTGGTTGGAATCAACAACCGTAACCTTAAAACTTTTGAAGTAAATTTAAAGCATTCCGTTGCTTTAGCTCAGCAATTACCCAAAGATAAGATACGCATTTCGGAGAGTGGAATACATTCAGCTGACGATGTGTTTTACTTAAGAGAGAATGGTTTTGATGGTTTTCTGATTGGAGAGAACTTCATGAAAACGAATGATCCTGGTCAGGCGTGTATCGATTTTTGTAAAGCTATCAAGCGATAAGTGATGAAGCATCTGCCCCAGATAAAAATATGCGGAATGCGCGATCCTGATAATATCAGGGAGGTTTTGAAGCTGTATCCCGATTATTTGGGATTCATCTTTTATCCTAATTCGCCTCGCTTTGTGAAGGATTATCCTGCAGTTGATTTTCCTTCATCAGTGAAGAAAGTTGGGGTGTTTGTAAATGCATCGGAGCGTGAGATTCGCGAAAAGAAAATCAGCTTTGGTCTGGATGTTTTGCAGCTTCACGGGGATGAATCGCCTGAGTTGTGTCATATACTCAAACAAAGTGGAGTTGAGATAATAAAAGTATTCAGGGTAGATGAGAATTTTGATTTTGAGTTGGCCCGTAAGTACGAAGACTTTGTTGATTACTTTTTGTTTGATACGGCTACCAAAGAGTATGGCGGCAGTGGAAAGAAGTTCGACTGGCATTTATTGAAAGGTTATAATAATGCTCGCCCCATCTTTTTAAGCGGTGGAATCGGACCTGATGATGCAGCTTCCATCTTGGAGATTGAAGGACTCAACATTAAAGCCATTGATATTAATAGTTGTTTTGAGATTGAACCTGCTTTAAAAGACGTTGAAAAGTTACAAAAGTTTATTTCTGAAATAAGAAAGGGGATGAAAGAAACAATAGGTTTAAAAAGTGGATAAGTATTGGTTCGGCCTCATTAGGGATGATAGATGAGGTGATGAAGAGTTTTAGAAAGACCGGGAAGCTGAGAACTTGTTCGAAGATCACCCGGCCGTCCTTAGGCTCTTCGAAAATCAGTAATCATCCCTAATGCAGCCTTGATTTTCTTTGTTTCGTTTCTTGTATCAAGACAAGAAATGAAAAGCCCAGCGGCTAGAGCGAAACAAAATTATCAAGGGTAAATAATCGAAAGTGAGAAGAAAAAAAAAGATTGATTAAGAAATTCACAATGAGTGATAAAAGTAAATATCAAGTTGACGAAAACGGGATGTACGGTCGTTTTGGCGGAGCCTTTATTCCTGAGATGTTACAACCCAATATCGATAATCTGAAGAAGGTTTATCTCGATATAATCAATTCTGAAGCGTTTCAGAAAGAGTACAAGTCGTTGTTGAAAGATTACGTGGGGCGCCCTTCACCACTTTATCTGGCAAAGCGATTGTCTGCAAAATATAATACCAATGTCTATCTGAAACGTGAAGATCTGAATCATACAGGTGCCCATAAAGTAAATAATACCATTGGTCAGATTCTGATTGCAAAACATATGGGCAAAGAGCGAATTATTGCCGAAACCGGTGCCGGACAACACGGCGTGGCAACCGCGACTGCCTGTGCTTTAATGGGGTTGAAGTGTGTGGTTTACATGGGCGAGGTGGACATTAAACGTCAGGCGCCAAACGTGGCTCGTATGAAAATGTTGGGTGCCGAAGTGAAAGCTGCAAAATCGGGTAGTAAAACACTGAAAGATGCAACCAATGAAGCATTGCGTGATTGGATTTGTAATCCTGAAGATACTTTTTACTTGATTGGTTCTGTGGTTGGTCCACATCCTTATCCTGATATGGTTGCTCGTTTACAGGCTATCATAAGCGAGGAGATTGCATGGCAAATTAAAGAGCAAACAGATAAGGAATATCCCGATTATGTGATTGCCTGTGTTGGAGGAGGAAGTAATGCAGCTGGTTCATTTTATCATTTTCTGGATGATGAGCGGGTTAAATTAATTGCTGTTGAAGCTTCAGGTATGGGAGTTGATTCAGGAGAAACTGCTGCAACCATTGCAATGGGTGATTTGGGTGTGATTCATGGTAGCAAGACGTATTTGATGCAAAGTGATGATGGCCAGATTACAGAACCTTATTCAATCTCCGCAGGTTTGGATTATCCGGGTATTGGCCCTATCCATGCTCATCTGCATGATACCAAACGAGCTTCCATCATATCTGCAACTGATCAGGAAGCACTTGATTCAGCATTGGAATTAACTCAGCTGGAAGGCATCATTCCTGCATTGGAGTCGTCGCACGCTTTGGCTGCTTTGGGTAAGATGAAATTCAAGCCCGATGATGCCGTCGTAATTACTATCTCGGGTCGTGGCGATAAAGATATGGAGACTTATATGAATCGTTTTGGATTCTAGAATGAAAGTTAATCATAGATTTTAAGCGGTATGTTAGTCAACTACTGCCTACAGACTTAAAACTATTCAACTAAGATTAATATGAACAGAATACAAAAACTCTTACAAGAGAAAAAAAAAATATTCTCGGCTTATTATACTGCCGGTCATCCGCAACTGGAGGACACATTGCCTATTCTAGAAGCACTGCAGGAAGCCGGAACAGATTTGGTTGAGGTAGGTATGCCTTTTTCAGACCCTTTAGCTGATGGACCAACTATTCAGAAAAGTAGTGAAGAAGCACTTGAAAATGGTATGAGCATCAAAAAGCTTTTTGAGCAAATCAAGGAGATGCGCAAAACCATTGATATGCCTATTGTTTTAATGGGTTATTTTAATCCGGTTTTTAAATATGGAGTGGAAGCTTTTGTGGCTAAATGTAAAGAAGTAGGTGTTGATGGAGTCATTCTTCCTGATCTACCGTTTGATGAATACAAAGACAAGTATCAGCAGCTTTTTGAAGATGCCAATATTTCAAATATCTTCTTAATAACTCCACAAACTCCTGATGAACGTATTAAATTGATTGATGCTAACAGTAATGGCTTTATCTACATGGTTTCGTCGGCTGCTGTAACGGGTGCTAAAAGTGGTTTATCTGATCAACAATTGACATATTTCAACCGTGTAAATAACCTTGGTCTTAAAACACCGAGGATTATAGGATTTGGAATTAGTAATAAAGAAACTTTTACCACAGCCTGTCAATATGCTTCGGGTGCAATTGTTGGAAGTGCATTTGTCAAATTATTGGCTGAAAAAGGAGCAGATAAGACAGCGATCAATGATTTTGTGAAAAGTATAAAAGATACTTCCGAATAGGTTATGTGGTGGATTAATGTTATTAAGTAAGCTGAAGTTCTTTAAATCGAATAGATTTTGTGTGACTTGTAAATCAACTACTACCTACTGACTCCGATAGTTATCGGGGCTAACAAACTAAAATACGAACAACTAAACAATAAATTTAAATGAGAGAAACGGCTATTCTTCGGATACACTGTCCAGATCAACGAGGAATTGTGGCGAAAGTAACAGACTTTATACATCGTCACAATGGTAATGTGGTGTATCTAGATCAGCATACTGATTATAGTGAGGATCGTTTTTTTATGCGTGTGGAGTGGGATCTTGATGGATTTGAAATTCCAACGGATCAGATTAAAGATGTTATTCAGGAGAAACTGGCCTGGCCAATGGAAATGGTTTGGTCGTTGCAGTTCTCACATCAGGTGCCAAGGATGGCAATTTTTGTGAGTCGATCATCACACTGTTTATATGATTTATTAGCCCGCTACAGTGCCGGTGAATTAAAAGTTGAGATACCTTTAATTATCAGTAATCATAAGGATCTGGAAAAGGTGGCCAAGCAATTTGGACTTCCTTTTTATTGCCTTCCTGTTACAAAAGATAATAAAGAGGAAATGGAGAAAGAACAGATTCGACTATTGGAAGAGAATAATGTTGATTTTATTGTGTTGGCTCGTTACATGCAGATTCTTTCGTCTGAATTTAATGAGTTGTATCCAAACAGAATCATTAATATCCACCACTCATTCTTACCAGCATTTGCCGGAGCCAAACCATACCATGCAGCTCATTCAAGAGGTGTCAAGATTATTGGTGCCACAGGACATTATGTAACATCTGATCTGGATGCAGGTCCAATCATTGAGCAGGATGTAACAAGAATTACACATCATGATACCGTTCAGAGCCTGGTTCAGAAAGGTAAGGATATAGAAAAAATTGTGCTTTCAAGAGCCGTTCAGGCGCATGTTGATCGCAAAACGCTGGTGTATAAAAACAAAACAATCATCTTTGCATAAAATTTAAATATTATGGTGATGAAGAAAATCATTTTATCATTCTTATTATCTGTTTTTTGTATTGCGCTTTTTGCTCAGGCAGCTCCCGATGACAGAGGATATATTGTGAAATTAGGAGACAAAGCGCCTGATTTTGAAATGGAACTCACTGATGGTACAAAAGTGAAGTTATCCGATTTAAAAGGACAGGTTGTAATGCTACAGTTTACCGCGTCGTGGTGTGGAGTTTGTCGAAAAGAAATGCCACATATCGAAGAGCAAATCTGGCAGGCCTATAAAGATAAGGGATTGCAAGTGTTTGGTGTGGACCGTGATGAGCCTGTGAAGAAAGCACTGGAATTGAAAGAAGATACTAAAATTACTTATAGTATAGGGCTCGATCCTGGAGCTGATATTTTTGGTTTGTATGCCGATAAGCAAGCTGGTGTTACGCGTAATGTTTTGATTGATAGAGACGGGAAAATTATCTTTTTGACCAGACTATTCAATGAAGAAGAGTTTGCTGCTTTGGTTAAGAGAATTGGAGAGGAGTTAGAATAAGTCCGTAGTAGAAAGTCCGAAGTCCGAGAAGTGATATTAACTCAAATCTACATATTATGAAATCATTTAGAGAATTGATAGTATGGCAAAAGTCAATGGATTTTGTAACTGAAGTTTATGAATTAACATCAGCTTTTCCTGAAGATGAGAAATTTGGTTTGACAAATCAGATTCGTAGGGCATCGGTCTCAATTCCATCTAATATTGCAGAAGGATTCGGTAGGAAATCGGATGGAGACTTCGGAAGATTTCTTTCCATTGCAATTGGATCGAACTATGAAGTGCAAACTCAGTTGGAAATTGCAAAGAATGTAGGTTATCTGGAACTGGGTGATTTGAATAGGGCTATTAATGAGCTGGAAGAAATTGATAAAATGTTGAAGGGCTTAAAATCAAAAATGAAATAATATGAATGAAAATTCAGAAAACCATACTTCGGACTCCCAGCTCGGGGCTCCGGACTCTCAAAAGATCGTAATCATAAAATACAATGCCGGTAATATTCGATCTGTTTTAAATGCTTTAAACAGGTTGGGTTACGAGGCAGAGATATCAGCAGATCCAGAGGTAATTAGAAATACAGATAAAGTTATTTTTCCAGGAGTAGGTGAAGCCAGTACCACAATGAAATATCTTAGAGAAACAGGGTTGGACAAATTAATTGTGAGTTTAAAACAACCTGTTTTGGGTATTTGTCTGGGTATGCAGTTGATGTGCAGCTGGTCGGAAGAAGGTGATGTTGATTGCCTGGGTATTTTTGATGAAAAAGTACGCAAGTTTCAATTACCTGAAGGAAATCCTGATAATATTAAGATTCCTCATATGGGTTGGAACTCCATCTTTGATGTCAAAAGCAATTTGTTTGATGCATCTTTAGAGGGTGAGTATGTATATTTTGTGCATAGTTTTTATGTTGCCAAAGGTCCCGATACAGCAGCTACTACCAAGTATATTGTGGATTATAGTTCTGCATTGCAGAAAGATAATTTTTATGCAACACAGTTTCATCCCGAGAAAAGCGGATCGGTTGGGGAACGTATCCTTTCTAATTTCTTAAGTCTGTAAACAATGGGAAAAATAGATATTATACCTGCCATTGATATTATCGAAGGCAAATGTGTTCGATTGAGTCAGGGTGATTATACCAGTAAAAAGGTTTATAACGAAGATCCTTTGGAAGTGGCTCGTGAGTTTGAAGATAATGGAATCAAGCGCTTACATGTGGTCGATCTGGATGGTGCCAAAGCTGGTCATATCATTAATTATAAAACCCTTGAGAATATTGCTGGCAAAACAAATCTGGTGATTGATTTTGGTGGGGGCTTAAAAACTACTGAAGATTTGAGAATTGCCTTTGAATGTGGAGCGCAGATGATTACAGGAGGTAGTATTGCTGTTAAAAATCGACCTGAGTTTGAAGGGTGGATTGAGCAATACGGTAGCGATAAAATCATTCTTGGAGCAGATGCAAAAGACAATAAAATAGCAGTAACCGGTTGGATTGAAGAGACCGATCAGGAGCTGATACCTTTCATCAAAGATTATTCTGCAAAGGGCATTCAAAAAGTTATTTGTACCGATATCAGTAAAGATGGTATGTTACAGGGGCCGGCCATTGAATTATACAAAGATATTCTTGCTGAGATTCCTGGTTTATACCTGGTGGCCAGTGGAGGAGTTAGTAATATTGATGATATTGAAAAACTGGCTGAGGCAAATGTACCTGCAGTTATTTTTGGAAAGGCGATATATGAGGGTAGGATTGAGTTGAAAGAGTTGCATAGATTCCTTTAAATAGGCAGTAGGATTTAGGCAGAAGGCAGTTGGTGTATCTAAATTTAAGAATATGAAAACGTACAGAGATTTGATTTTTTGGCAAAAAGGTATGGATCTGGTTGAAGATACTTATAAGTTGACTAAACAATTTCCTGCTGAAGAGTTGTATTGTTTGACTCAACAAATTAGAAGATGTGTCATTTCTATTCCTTCAAATATTGCCGAAGGTTATGGTAGAAATCATACAAAGGATTATTTACGCTTTTTACAGATTTCATCAGGATCGCTGTATGAACTTCAAACACAAATAGAAATCGCTTTACGTTTAGAATATATTCTCTTGGAGGATTACGATAAAGTGAATAAGTTATCTATCGAGATTGAAAAGATGCTTTCAAGTTTAATATATAAACTAAAGCAATCAACTAAATAACTTCTGCCCTCTGCCTGTTGAACTTAAAACTTAAAAAAACATGCTTGCAAAACGTATAATACCATGCCTCGATATAAAAAACGGTCAAACCGTTAAAGGGGTGAAGTTTGTTGAAATAAAAGAAGTTGGAGATCCGGTGGAATTAGGCGCTTTGTACGCTGAACAAGGTGCCGATGAATTGGTTTTTTTAGATATCACTGCCAGTCACGAAGGACGTAAGACGTTTGTGGATTTGGTAAGGCGTATTGCCCGTAATATTAATATTCCGTTTACTGTTGGAGGAGGGATCAGTGAGTTGAGTGATGCTGATGCATTATTAAATGCCGGAGCTGATAAGATCTCTATTAATTCATCAGCAGTTCGCAATCCTCAATTGATTGATGATCTGGCAAAAAATTTTGGAAGTCAGTTTGTGGTAGCTGCGATTGATGCTAAACATGATCAGGGCGATGACTGGATTGTTACTGTTAACGGTGGACGGATACCAACAGAAAAGAAACTCTTTTCATGGGCAAAAGAAGCTGAAGACCGTGGTGCTGGAGAAATACTTTTCACCAGTATGGATCACGATGGAGTAAAAACAGGTTTTGCCAACGAAGCATTAGCCAAATTAAGTGATGACTTATCTATTCCGATTATTGCATCCGGAGGTGCCGGAGCAATGGAACATTTTAAAGATGTATTCACTTTGGGTAAAGCAGATGCCGGATTAGCCGCTAGTATCTTTCATTTTAAAGAGATTCCCATTCCAACTCTTAAGCAGTATTTGCACGAGCAGGGAGTGCCTATTAGATTATAATGCAGCTAATGGCTGATAGCTGATTGCTATTAGCTATAATCAGTAACAGGAATTGATGAAGGATTATAGAAAACTTAGAGTCTGGCAAAAAGGGATTGAAATTGTTAAGCTTACTTATAAGTTAACAAGTGCATTGCCTTCAAATGAAAAGTTCAATCTTGTTTCTCAGATGAATAGAGCAGCTGTTTCAATACCTTCAAATATTGCAGAAGGAAGTAGTAGAAAAAGCGAGAAGGATTATCATCGTTATTTGGAAATATCTTTAGGTAGCTGTTTTGAGTTGGATACACAAATTGAAATTGTTATACAATTGGAATTTGATCAAGATGATTTGTGCGATGAGCTAAGAACATCTTTAATTGAAGAAATTATGATGCTTCAGAGTTTAATGAATAAATTAAAAAAATAACTGAAATAAGCTGTCAGCTATTAGCTATCAGCTATAAGCCAATAAACATGAAAATAAATTTTCAAAAGCTTGGAAACGGCCTTGTGCCGGCAATTATTCAGGATAATACAACCAACAAAGTTTTGATGTTGGGATTTATGAATGAAGAGGCCTACGAGAAAACAAAGCAGGAAAGAAAAGTGACTTTTTATAGCCGAACCAAAGAACGTCTGTGGACAAAAGGAGAAGAGTCGGGTAATTTTCTGAATGTTGTTTCAATGGCTGTTGACTGTGATGATGATACTTTGTTGATCAAGGTGAATCCTGTAGGACCTGTTTGTCATAAAGGAACAGATACTTGTTGGGAAGAGGAGAATAAGCAGGATGATGTGATGTTTTTAAAAACGTTGCAGGACTTTATTGATAAGCGAAAAGACGAAATGCCAGAAGGCTCGTACACCACTCATTTATTCACAAAAGGTATTCGAAAAATAACACAGAAAGTTGGTGAAGAAGCCATAGAAACAGTTATTGGGGCCATGGCAAATGATGATGAGAATTTCTTGTACGAAGGAGCAGATCTTCTTTATCATTTGATTGTGTTACTTACATACAAAGGCTATCGTATCGAAGATCTGGCCCGTGAGTTAAAAAGTAGACATAAATAGGCAGAAGATTTTAGGCAGAAGTAAGAAGTTTGACTTTAAAAAATTAAACTATTTGGTTCATAGGTAATTGAAAAAATAGCCCATTTAAACTACTGCCTTCTGCCTCTAATACTGTTCAACTTATTGTATGAATCCTCAGGAAATAATAGATAAATACTATCAGCCGGGCAGTCCTATCTGGACTGTTTTGGTTGAGCATAGCAGGGCTGTGACTGATATGGCACTTTCGATTGCTCAGAATCACCCTGAGTTAGGAGCTGATCAGCAATTTATTGAAGAAGCCTGCATGTTACATGATATTGGTATTTTCTATACAAATGCTCCAGATCTGTATTGTCTGGGAGATAAACCTTATATCTGTCATGGTTATTTAGGTAGAGATTTGCTGGAGAAGGAAGGTTATCCTAAACATGGTTTAGTTTGCGAACGACATACAGGAACAGGCTTATCAATTGAAGATATTCAAGCTCAGAGTCTACCCATTCCTCATCGTGATATGAGACCTCAATCCATCGAAGAGCAAATTATCTGTTTTGCAGATAAGTTCTATAGTAAGAGCGGCATCCTGACTCAACCTAAAAGCATAGAAAAAATACGTAAATCAATGGCTAAACATGGTAAACATCAGGTTGATCAGTTTAATCAATGGTGTCAATTGTTTCTTTAATTGATTAGTGGATAAAATTAAAGGTATCCTCAAACCATTTTCCAACAAAAGGTATATACCTGAAGCGCCCTTGAATGGCTGCTATTAAACCTATCAACCAAAGAATACCAACTGCAAATGATAGCAAAGTACCAATGAAACCAAGATAAAGTAAGGCAAAAAAGTATTGTGAAGAGGATACTAAAAAGACAAGTAAATTAATACCTAAGGCCTGACGGAGATGAAACCTGCTTATCTCACTTTGAGGCCTTTCGCTTTGTCGCATGATGAGTGCAATAATCCAGCCTAATAGTGTAATATAGCTTACTATTGCTATAATTTTTCCCTGATCGTTCATATGAGGTTAAGGTTTTATTTGTGATTTAATAATTTTTCCTTCTGTAATAAAAGACAGTCCTTGTTGGCCTGAAGTATTAATCATCAAAGCCTGAATGAGCATTGAGCTATTGTTGGTTTTTCCTCCCCATTCCACAATAAAATTGGCTCCGGTATCGCCTGTGTAGGTCATTTTGTCAATCACCAGTTCATAAGATTCCAGAGGTTCGAGCAACAACATTTTACTTTCTTCTATATGCTTTTTAACCAGTTTTCCATCACTGTTGTAATAATCTACTTTTTGAACAGCTATGGTATCTGTTAAGCTTGTGTTTCTTAAACTTAAGGTAACAGTGAGTGGGAATAGCCTTGATTGATCAACATGATAAACATCTGTATATACAGGAACGTAAACTGTTTCGGAATAAAATATGTGCGAGGTATCCGCATCAGCCAGATTTTCAATCCTGAAATGAAGATTCCGGTTATTATTCTCCATATCCTGACATGCAATCAATAAGATTGACAACCCTGCTATAATTCCCAATTTGTTTAACATGCTAGCCTAATTTATTGAGACAAAATACAAAAACTTTAATTTATTTTCAGCTTAGGTATTGCCTTATCTGTTTTTTTTACACAATCTTTGTTCTATTATGAAAACAATGAGATACATATCGTTTCTACCGGCCGTTTGTGTACGCTATAACTTCTAGTTAGGTCGGTCTCATTGTACTTATCAATTCAATTTTATTTCATCAATTTTTAATTAAAGGAGGATTTACCATGAGGACACATGTTGTTTATCAGATTGCAGTACCCGTATGTTTGGGTTTCCACATTTCACAAAATGGAAGCATAGAAAGGGTAATAAGTTCAAAATTCAGGTTTAAACAAAAACTAAAACAAGATGGTTAGGCAGAGTATAAATATATTATCACGAAAATTAAAGGAAAGAAGTTTGAGTAGCATCTGGAAAGATTTTAAGGAAGCCTTTGGTGGTTCTGAGCAGGATTATACCAAAATTCCATTAGGGAAGGCAGTTTTTCTGCTGGCTGTTCCTATGGTACTCGAAATGATTATGGAATCAGTATTTGCCGTTGTCGACATCTATTTTGTTGGACGATTAGGAGCAGATGCTGTTGCAACGGTAGGTATTACCGAAAGTATTTTAACTGTTATTTATGCCATCTCGTTTGGTTTGAGTATGGCTACCACTGCCCTTGTATCGCGACGAATCGGTGAGAAGAAAGGCGAAGAGGCAGGACATGAGGGATTACAAGCTATTATTACCGGTGTTGTTGTGTCTGTTTTGATTGCTGTGCCAGGGATGATTTTTGCGAAGGATTTACTTCAATTGATGGGTGCTTCAGAGGCGATTGTCGTAGATCTTTCATCCTATACCAGCATCATGTTTGGTGGTAATCTGGTCATCATGCTATTGTTTATCAATAATGCTATTTTCAGAGGTGCCGGAGACGCTAATATTGCCATGTGGGTGTTATGGATTGCCAATGGGTTGAACATGATTCTGGATCCATTGCTGATTTTCGGTATTGGCCCATTTCCCGAGATGGGTATAGCTGGAGCTGCCGTAGCTACTAACATAGGTAGAGGTATTGCAGTAGTGGTTCAACTAATTTTATTATTCAGAGGCAAAGGACGTGTAAGCCTGAAAGGAATACCATTAAAGATTGAATGGCAAAGGATTCGTCATCTCATCAGTATTTCATTGGGAGGTATAGCACAGTCGTTAATCGCTACTTCAAGCTGGATTTTTATGGTTCGTATCATTTCCAATTTTGGAAGTGAAGTGTTGGCTGGTTATACTATAGGTATTAGAATCATCATCTTTACTTTGCTGCCTTCGTGGGGTTTAAGTAATGCTGCCTCAACTTTGGTAGGACAAAATCTGGGCGCCAAAGAACCAGAGAGAGCTGAAAAAGCAGTTTGGGGTGTTGCCAGAATTAATATGATTTTTCTGGGAGCGTTGAGCGTACTGTTTATTGTCTTTCCTGGTTGGTTTGTAAGGTTATTTACCGATGATGTTGAGGTTGTAAAGGCTGGTGTAGAATGTCTGCGAATTGTAGCTTATGGCTTTACCTTTTACGGAATGGGTATGGTGATGATTCAGGCATTTAACGGAGCTGGCGATACCCGAACTCCAACACGAATCAATGTATTTACATTCTGGATGATTGAAATTCCATTGGCATACTTGTTAGCAATGATTGTTGGAATGGAACAAACAGGTGTTTTTTATGCAATCATTATTGCAGAATCATGCATGACGATATTAGCTGCCTGGTTATTTAGAAAAGGTAAGTGGAAAAAGGAGGTTGTTTAGTTTTAATAGCTAACAAATATCCTAATCTGTGTTGTTTTTATACATTAGCTTTGTTACTTTGATGGGTTATTACCCCCGATTACTATCGGGGGCTTTAGACAAAAGTTTAAATCGAAATAATAGAACCTAATAATCTATTTTCTATACCTCTATCAGAGTTGAAATTTATATCAAAATATACTATGAAGAAGATCGCATTTTTGGTGATGACTGTTGTTTTAATCACAGCATGTTGCCAGGAAAATAAAAATCAGGAAATGAAGGAAAAGGCTAATATATCAAAGTCGACGATAAAGTCAACTGTGGAAGCTTTAATTACTCAATATGGAGGAGATATAAAGGCTGATGCGGAGAGAGGTGTTAAACATACAGCTTCGCTTTGGCGAAGTACAGATGGTACAGAAAATGAATTTAAATCATACTGTGTCACTCATTTTATTGCCAATAATAAAGAAAAGTCACAGACTTTTGAGAAGATCAGTCGCAACATTGAGATATTAAGAGGGCATTTTAATAAAATCAGTCTTGATCTACAGCGTCCCCTTCATGAACCAATGGGAGAAATCTTTGATATTGATAAGGATTTTGGTGGCTATAGTGCCGATGCACATATGATTGAGGATATGTATCGAAATAAGATTGCATTTACTATTGCACTCAACTTTCCATATTACAGTTTAAAGGAAAAGGAGAAACTGGGTAAGAGCTGGACTCGTCAGCAATGGGCTTTTGCACGATTGGGTGATATGTTTACGGCTCGTATTCCAGCGTCCATTCTTCAAAATGTATCAGAAGTTGCCTCAGCTTCCGAAATGTATATTGCCAATTACAATATACATATGGGACATCTGACAGATCAGAGTGGAAATCATTTCTTTCCTGAAGATATGGTTTTACTTGCCCACTGGAATCTTCGTGATGAAATTAAATCGCATTACAGTAAAGGTGTTGAAGGTGTTGAGCTGCAAGAAAAGGTATACGAAGTAATGAAGCGTATCATTGATCAAACAATTCCAGAGAAAGTGATTAACAATCCTTCGTATGATTGGGATCCTGTAACAAACATCGTTTATCAGGATGGAAAGGCGATTGAAGCTTCACCTGAAGGAAACGAACGTTATCAGCAAATCATCAATAATTTCAAGGCCATGCGTGCAATGGATGAATATTCTCCTTTGAATACAGCTGTAATGCGTGCATTTGAGGGAGGTATGGAGATTACGCAGGACGATGCAGAAAAGTTGTTCAGGAAGTTTATGTCATCAGGTGAGTTGAAAAAAGTTGCGGAGTTAATACAAACCAGGTTAGGGCGTGAACTAAAACCCTGGGATATCTGGTATGATGGTTTTAAGGCCCGAAGCAATATCAATGAAGAAAACCTGAATGCAATTACTCAAAAACGCTATCCCAATGCAAAGGCTTTGGATGCCGATCTAGCCAATATGCTTGTTAAATTAGGTTTTACCAATGAGAAAGCACAATTTCTGGCTGATCATATTGATGTGGATCCAGCCAGAGGTTCAGGTCATGCATGGGGAGCAGGTATGAAAGGTGAAAATGCCCATTTACGAACCCGAATCCCTTCAACCGGAATGGATTATAAAGGGTATAATATTGCTGTTCATGAGTTCGGCCATAATGTTGAGCAAACCATCTCGTTGTACGATGTGGATTACTACTTATTGAATGGTGTGCCGAATACTGCTTTTACTGAGGCATTGGCTTTTATTTTTCAGAAACGTGATTTGGAACTTTTAGGAATTGACAATAAGAATCCTCAAAAAGAAGCTTTGGATATATTGGATAATTTCTGGAATACCTATGAGATAATGGGAGTTTCTTTGCTGGACCAACGTATGTGGTTATGGTTGTACGATCATCCGGATGCAGATGCTGAGCAGTTGAAAGTTGCTGTTCAGTCTTTAGCTGTTGAAATATGGAATGAGTATTATGCACCTGTTTTTGGAGTTAAAGATGAGCCTATACTAGCTATTTATTCCCATATGATTAATAGTCCCATTTATTTATCAAATTATGCCTTTGGGCATTTGATTCAGTTTCAGGTAGAACAGTTTTTGATGCAAGCTGACTTTGCAAAAGAAGTAGAACGTTTATTCCGTATCGGTTGTCTGACTCCTAATGCTTGGATGCAGGAAGGATTAGGTGAAGATATTTCTATTAAGGCAATGATTAAAGAAGCTGGAAGTGCTGTAAAAGTGGTTTCTAACTAGATATAAATATCAATGATTGGATACAATAAAAGCGGGCCAACAGCCCGCTTTTACTTTACCAAAAATATTAAGAGTCTAAATGTTAATTTTCAATCATCTTTTGTAATTTTTTTCGTCCAAAGAAAATTCGGCTTTTAACAGTTCCGATTGGCATATCCAGTGTTTCTGCGATTTCTTTGTACTTATAACCTTCCATATGCATTTTAAGTGGTTGCTTAAAATCTGAATTCAGGTTATTCATATGTTTGTGAATCTCCCCTGTGTAATGAAGCACATCCGGAGTGTCATCTGTATAGTATTTATTAGATAAGTAGTTAACTTCATCAACTAACATGGGTGCCTGACGCATTTTGTATCGGCGGCGATAGTTGTTGATAAAAGAATTGCGCATAATAGTGTGCATCCACGCCGAAAAGTTGGTGTTCATTACAAATTTTTCACGTGATGAAAGAGCTCGGAAGTTTGTTTCCTGAAGTAAATCGTGGGCGTCTTCCTCATTAGCTGTTAGGCTAAGGGCATAGCTAAACATCTTTTGTTGAAGATTCAACAAGCGGTTGTTAAATTGTTCTGCGGTCATCTTTTGGGTTTTTTCGTTAACAACTTGTTTTAATCAACACAACTGCTCGGGTGTTTAACAGCTGGTATTTTCTAAAACATAAAATTTACAACTTTTTTTATTTTTATGCAACTGACAATCAATCTCGTTAGATTAAAATGCAAAAGGGTAATCAAATACTTAAATACATTTTAAAGGTGAACAAAAATTAATTAATAACCAAATTTGTTTAACTTTTTTTGAAAGTTATTAATCAATAAAAAATACATATTAAGGATATGTTTGTCTTAAATTCAATTAAAAATCAAGGAGTTAATAATTGTTAAATTTTTTTTGAGAGTATGTATTTTTTTCTTTTAAATTAATTGCGGAAATGTTTCTGTATTAATGAGAACCAATTAAATTTGAAATCAAATTGTACTTGACTAATTCTGTAAAACAAAAAACAGGAGAAAGAATTGGCAAACAAAAGAATTATCAATTGTGTTAGAAAGGCTACTGTTTTAGTGAAAGATTACAAATAGGATGAATCGAATACAAAAAGTTTATCATTTTTACATTGATGGTTTTAAAAATATGCCAGGCTGGGGGCGTAGCTTATGGATTATCATATTAATAAAGCTATTCATTATGTTTGCCGTATTAAAACTATTCTTTTTCAGAGATACATTAAAGAACAGGTATAGTACTGAAGAAGAAAGAGCCAATCATGTATTGGAGGAACTTATTACTCATTAAATCAAATTATATTATAATGTTTGAGAATATTGATCTAACCCTTGTCAATTGGTCAAGGGCACAGTTTGCTTTAACAGCAATGTTTCATTGGCTGTTTGTTCCGCTTACTTTAGGTTTAGGATTTATAGTTGCTTTTATGGAAAGTATCTATGTGAAAACCGGAGATGAAGAGTGGAAAAGAATAACCAAGTTCTGGATGAAACTTTTTGGAATTAATTTTGCCATTGGGGTAGCTACAGGTATCATTCTTGAATTTGAGTTTGGTACTAACTGGTCTAATTATTCATGGTTTGTGGGTGATATTTTTGGTGCTCCTCTGGCCATCGAAGGAATTATGGCTTTTTTCCTTGAAAGTACATTTATTGCAGTGATGTTTTTTGGTTGGGGTAAGGTTAGTAAGAAATTTCACTTAACCGCTACCTGGTTAACCGCTATCGGTGCTAATCTTTCAGCTTTATGGATTTTGGTGGCAAATGCCTGGATGCAGAATCCCGTTGGAATGAAATTTAATCCGGAAACGGCACGAAACGAGATGGTTAATTTCTGGGATGTCTTTCTTTCAGAAACAGCTGTAAATAAGTTTCTTCATACAACAACATCGGGTTATGTACTTGCTTCCATTTTTGTGGTTGGTATAAGTGCTTGGTTTCTGTTGAAAAAGCGTCACATCTTATTTGCCAAAAGAAGTATTGTAATTGCTTCTGTTTTTGGTATTGTTTCATCAATAATGCTAATTGGAACAGGTGATGGATCAGCCAGAGAGATTGCCCGTAATCAACCTATGAAGTTTGCTGCTATGGAATCATTGTTTGAAGGTCAGACACAGGCTCCATTAATCGCTATTGGTTTGTTTGGCAAGGCACCTGATGATCCTCTTAATAAAGAGTCGGAATCAGACTTTCTAGTGAAGATTGAAATTCCTAATATGCTTTCATATATGGCTTTTCTTAAGGTTGATGCTTTTGTACCTGGTATAAAAGATTTGGTTTTGGGTAATGAGGCAAGAGGTATCATTTCATATAAAGAAAAAATACATCGGGGCTATGAAGCTCAACAGGTTTTAAGGGCTTTTAAGGAAGCAAAAAATAATGATCTGGAAGAATATAACAGACTCAAAGCTAAGTTTGATGATAAGGAATGGGTAGATAATTATTTCCGTTATTTTGGGTATGGAAATTATTATGATGAAGATCCAAACCAGTTGGAAATAAACGCTTTTAAAATTGTGCCTCCTATTTCCATCTCATTTTATGCCTTTCATATAATGGTAGGATTAGGCATGCATTTTCTATTGCTTTTTGTAGTGTTGCTCTGGTTAACAGCCCGTAATAAAATTGAAGATAAGAAGATTGTGTTATATACTGCTTTGTGGACTATTCCATTGGCTTATGTAGCCAGTCAGGCAGGATGGATTGTTGCTGAGATGGGACGTCAGCCATGGGTTATTCAGGATTTGATGCCAACCATGAAAGCAGTATCAAAAATTGATTCTACCTCAGTGATGATCACCTTCTGGTTATTCACCATCACATTTGTTGGGTTGGCTATTGCCGAAGTAAAGATTATGACAAAGCAGATTAAAAACGGACCAAAAGAAGGAGGAGACAAATAATGTTTGGAGAACTATCACATTTAGCATTACAGCAATATTGGTGGGTTATTGTCTCACTTCTGGGAGCTATTCTTGTTTTTCTAATGTTTGTTCAAGGAGGACAAACTTTAATTTATACCATTGGAAAGACTGATTTGGAACGAACTATGTTGGTAAATACATTGGGCAGAAAATGGGAATTCACCTTTACAACGCTGGTAACTTTTGGGGGTGCTTTCTTTGCATCGTTTCCATTGTTTTACAGTACCAGTTTTGGAGGAGCTTATTGGGTTTGGATAATTATTTTATTTGCCTTTGTTCTGCAGGCGGTATCTTACGAATTCAGAACTCGTCCGAATAACTTCTTTGGAGCCAAAACCTTTGAAACATTTCTATTTATTAATGGTTTGATAGGAACTATCTTTATTGGAACAGCAGTTGCCACTTTTTTCACAGGTTCGGCTTTTTCAGTGAATGATATGAATCAGTCGCAATGGGAATTAACAACACATGGCTTGGAAGCGGCTTTCAACTTACATAATTTGTCGCTTGGTCTGGCAGTGTTCTTTTTGGCAAGGGTATTAGGATTACTTTATTTTATCAATAGTGTGGCACACCCTGAAATGGAAAAGAGAGCCCGTAAACAGTTGCTGTTTAACGGTATTCCATTTGTGGTTTTCTTCCTTACCTTTTTAATCTGGTTGTTATTGAGAGATGGTTTTGCTGTCAATCCCGATACTCAGGAAGTATTTATGGAACCATATAAGTATTTCCATAACCTGATAGCTATGCCTGTGGTTTTGATTATGCTACTGATTGGCGTTGTTGCTGTCCTTTTTGGATTAATTGCCTCAATTATTAGCGAAAATTGTACCCGTGGAATCTGGTCAGCAGGAGCTGGAACGATCTTAACAGTGTTGAGTTTGTTGTTAGTGGCTGGGTTTAATAATACGGCTTTTTATCCATCTACTTTTGATCTGCAAAGTTCGTTGACGATACAAAATGCATCTTCAAGTCATTTCACACTTACGGCTATGAGTTATGTGTCGCTACTGGTGCCTTTTGTTCTGGCTTATATAATCTATGTTTGGAGAGCGATTAACAACAAGCCTATTGATGAGGATGAAATGTCATCGGATGATTTACATATTTATTAATCAGAAAATTAGTTGGTATGAATTACTTACATCAAATAATATGGTATTTAACCCTTCCTTTAACAATAGCTATTAGTTATTATGCAGTTCTTAAAGGTTTGAAATGGTTGGATAAATCCATTGAAAGGAAAAAGAAGATTGACTAGTCCTAAATAACCGTTACAAATTATTGGACTAAAATAATAACATTCTTGTTAGTCCCCAAGGGTACCCTTGGGGACTAACTTTTTACTG